>NZ_JBHZEN010000003.1:0-256013 GCF_050958625.1 Amycolatopsis sp. 3B14 | reverse complement strand
CGCGGCGCCGTGCACCGCGGCGATCACCGGGAACGGCAGCGCGCGGATCGCGGCCAGCCCGCCGGTGGCCAGCTCCTGGAAGTGCAGGAACTCGCGCACCCCCATTCGGGTGATCACGTCGATCTCGTCCAGGTCGAAGCCGGCGCAGAAGGCCCGCTCCCCCGCACCGGTCACGATCAGCGCCCGGGCCTTGCTGTCCCGCATGGCGCGGGCGGCGGCGAGGAACTCGCCGAACATCGCCACGGTCTGGGAGTTCATCCGGTCCGGCCGGTCGATGCGCAGCAGCAGGACCCCGTCCTCGGGTTCCTCGATCCGCAGTGTCGTCAGCTCCGGCACTTCGAAGTCGATCATGTCGGTCCCCTCACCGGCCGGTGAACTTCGGCGCGCGCTTTTCCTTGAAGGCGGCCAGCGCCTCGGGCATGTCGGAGCCGCGGGTCAGCAGCGCCTGACCCCGGTTCTCCAGCTCCAGGGCCGCGGCGTAGGAGGTGACCTCCATGTTCGCCTGCAGCGCCCGCTTGGACAGCTGCACCCCGCCCGGCGAATTCGCGCAGATCAGCGACGCCATCGCGAGCGCCTCCGCCAGCAGCCGTTCGCCCGGCACGACCTTGTTCACCAGCCCGGTCCGCTCGGCCTCCTCGGCGAACACGAAGCGCCCGGTGTAGGCGATCTCCGAGGCGAGCGCGGGGCCGACGATCCGGGGCAGCAGCCAGGACGCTCCGAGGTCGCCCGCGGACAGTCCGATGCGGACGAAGGCGGCGTTGAACTTGGCGTTCTCCGCGGCGATCCGGATGTCGGCGGCCAACGCGAGCGACAGCCCACCGCCGGCCGCGGCACCGTTGACCGCGGCGATCACCGGGATCCGCAGCGCCCTCAGCGCCGCCAGCCCGCGTGCCGCGTGCTCCTGCCTCTCCAGCATCTCCAGTGCGGTCAGGCCGGGCAGCTCGTCGGCGTCGTCCAGGTCGTAGCCGGCGCAGAACGCCTTGCCCGCGCCGGTCAGGACCAGCACCCGTGCCGCGTCGTCGTCGTTCAGCGCGAACGCCAGCTCCTCGAACTCCGCGAACATCCGCACCGTCATCGAGTTCAGGCTGTCCGGCCGGTTCAGCGTCGCCACCACGACACCCTCGACCGGCTCGGTCAGCTCGATCGTCTCGAGTTTCAGATCCACCATCAGCGCATCCCCTCCACAATCGCCACCGTCGCCTCCTCCGCTTCGTCGGGTTTGAGCCCCCACGGCACGCTGACCAGGCCGAGGTGGTCGTAGTCGCGGGCGTGCACCGCGACCCGGGCCTTGAGTTCGCCGGGGCGGCAAGCCACACCGACGGCGTCGAGCGCCGCGTCCGGCACCGCGGCGGCCATCGCCTCGGGGTCGCCCGCGCGTGCGGCCTCCCGGATCTTCGCCTGCGCGTCCGACCAGCCGTGCAGCTCGAACAGCGCGTCGTAGACGCGCGAGGCCGCGTACTGGGCCACCGCGAACGCCAGCCGGTTCCGGGCGGCTTCCTCGTCGACATCCACCGCGCACATCAGGATGCCCATCAGTTGCACGTCGCCGGGCTCCCGGCCGGAGTCGGCCAGGCCCGCGGCGAGGTTGGGCCGCACCACCTCGTCCAGGTAGGCGGTGGTGAACATCGGGTGCCCGACCAGCCCGTCGGCGACGCGCCCCGCGGCGCGGATCATCCGCGGATTGACGCCTGCGGTCCAGATCGGCAGGTGCTCCTGCACCGGCGGCGGGGTGTCCGAAGTGGGCCGCAGCCGCACCCGGTAGAAGCGGCCCTCGTGCTCGACCGGCCCCTCGTGCAGGCGCCACAGTTTGCGCAGCACGGTGACCAGCTCTTCCATCCGGGCGGCCGGGGCATCGCCGCTGACGCCGTGCCAGTCCGCCATCATCCGCGGAGTGCCGTTGCCCAGCCCGAGGGTGAGCCGTCCGCCGGAAAGCTCGTCGAGGTCGCGGGCCTCGGCCGCCCACACCAGCGGGGACCGGCCCACGCCGTAGGCGATGTTGGTGCCGAGCCGCACCCGGCTGGTCGCCTGGGACAGCACCGCCAGCGGCACCGTCGCGGACCGGTTGTACAGCTCGCCGGTCCACACCGCGTCGAACCCGGCCTCCTCGGCTCTCGCGGCGATCTCCGCCGTGCGCCGGAACCGTTCCGGTCCCGAACCCGAGCTGAAGACGGTCAGTCCGTACATGCCACTCCCTCCCCGGCGATCGCACCCGACCGCCACCACTGCTCGACTCGTTCCGCGGCCACGCCCCAGTCCCGCAACGCCTCCCCGGTGTGCTCGCCCGGCAGCGGCGGACGGCGCCCGAGCTGTGCCGGCGTGCGGCTGAACTTCGGCGCCGGGGCGGGCTGCACGAGTCCGTCCTGCTCCACAAAAGATTTGCGTGCCAGGCTGTGCGGATGCCGCGGCGCCTCGTCGACGTCCAGCACCGGTGCGACACACGGGCCGCGGCCCTCGGCCAGCACGGCCCACTCGTCGCGGGTGCGGGTGCGGACAGCGTCGGCGAACAGCTTGCGCAGCCGCGGCCACGTCCTGCGGTCGTCACGATCGGGCAGGTCCGCCGGCAGACCGAGCAGGTCGACGAGGTCGTCGTAGAAGCGCCGCTCCAGCGCGGCGACCGACAGCCACTTCCCGTCGGCGGTCTCGTAGACGTCGTAGAACGGCGCCCCGCTGTCGACCAGGTTGGCGCCCCGCTCCCGGTTCCACGCCCCGGTCTGCGCGAACCCGAAGAACGCGGTGGACAGCAGGGCCGAGCCCTCCACCATCGCCGCGTCGACGACCTGACCGCGGCCGGAACGCTGCCGTTCCAGCAGCGCGGCAAGGATCCCGAGGGCCAGCAGCGAGCCGCCGCCGGCGAAGTCGCCGATCAGCGACAGCGGCGGGGTGGGCGGCTGCCCGTGACGGCCGATCAGCGACAGGGTCCCGGACAGTGCCACGTAGTTGAGGTCGTGGCCGACCGCCTGCGCGAGCGGGCCGTCCTGGCCGAACCCCGTCATCCGCCCGTAGACCAGGGCCGGGTTGCGCGCCAGGCAGACGTCGGGCCCGATGCCGAGCCGCTCGGCCACGCCGGGCCGGAAGCCCTCGACAAGCGCGTCGGCCCGCTCGACCAGGTCCAGCACCACCGAGGCGCCGTCGGGGTTCTTCAGGTCGACGGCGACCGACCGGCGGCCGCGGTGCAACAGCTCCGTGCGGAAGTCGGCGCTGGGCCCGACCAGCACGGCACCCTCCGCGCGGTCCAGCCGGAGCACCTCGGCGCCCAGGTCGGCCAGCAACATCGCGCAGAACGGGCCGGGCCCGATCGAACCGACCTCGACGACCCGGAAACCGGCCAGCGGGCCCGTCACAGGGCGATCACCTCCTGCACCTCGCGGGAGGCGAGGTCGGCGACCGGTCCGGAACCGGCGAGCTTCCCCTTGCGCAGTGCGAGGAAACTGTCCGCCAGCGCGCGGATCATGCCGATGTGCTGCTCGACCAGCAGCAGCGCAGTGCCGCGAGAGCGGATTTCCCGAAGCGCCGCGGTCAGCTCGTCGATCACCACGGGCGCGAGGCCCTCCGTGGGTTCGTCGAGCATGAGCAACTTCGGCTCGGCCAGCAGGGCGCGGGCGATCGCGAGCATCTGCTGTTCACCGCCGGACAACGCCGTGCCGGGCCGCTTCGCACCCCGGCCGAGGTTCGGGAACAGCTCGTACACCGCCTCGACGCTCCACTGCCCCCGCCGGCGGGACGCACGCCCGAGGAGGATGTTCTCCTCCACCGTCAGGTTGCCGAAGATGCGTTTGCCCTGCGGCACCAGGCTCACGCCCCGCGCCGCCGGTTCGTGGCGCCTGCGGCCGGCGGGTGTGCCGTCGAGGAGGATCTCGCCGGTCACCTGGGGCACCCCGTAGACCGACAGCAGCGCGGTGGTCTTGCCCGCGCCGTTGCGGCCGACCAGCCCCACCGTGCTGCCTTCCTCGATCGTGAACGACACGTCGTCCAGCACGACCGCGCCGTCGTAGGAGGCGCGCACTCCCTTGAACTCCAGGATCGCACTCACGCGGCACTCCCCAGGTAGGCGCGGACGACCTCGGCGTCGGCTCGCACCTCGGCGGGGGCGCCGTGGGCGAGGACCTTGCCGAGGTTGAGCACGGTGATCACGTCGCAGACCCGGAACACGCCGTCGACGTCGTGTTCCACCAGCACCGCGGCGACATCGCGCTCGCGGCACAGCCGCCGCACGTGGTCGAGCAGGCGCACCGACTCGTCGGCGACCAGGCCGGCGCACGGTTCGTCGAGCAGGACCACCCGCGGGTTGCCGATCAACGCGAGCGCCAAGTCGACACTGCGTTGCGTGCCGTAGGCGATCTCGGCGCAGACCCGGTCCAGCACCGGCCCCAGCTCCAGTGCCTCGACAACGGCCGCGACGTCGTCCGCGCCCTGCCGGTGGGCGACCATGTCCAGCTGCGCCCGCACGGTCATCGACGCGAACACGCTGGTGCGCTGGAACGAGCGGGCGATCCCGCGGTGCCGCCGCCACCGCGGCGGGCGGCGAGTGATGTCCTCACCGACGTAGCGCACGGTTCCCGCGGACGGCTTCACCCGTCCCGACAGCGCGTCCAAGAACGTCGACTTGCCCGCCCCGTTGGGTCCGATGACGCCGTGCAGGACGCCCGGATCCAGCGCGATGTCCACTGTGTCCAGTGCGTGGACCGCGCCGTAGCGCACGCTCACCCCGGTCGCTTCGAACAGGCTCATTTCCCGCCCCTTCGCCAGAACCGGCGCCGCAGCTTCCCGAACACACCGGTGATGCCGCCGGGCAGGAACACCAGCACCACCACCAGCGCGACGCCGGTGTAGAGCTGGAGGTTGCCCGAGCTGTTGAACTCCGCCTGCGCCCAGACATAGGCCAGCGCGCCGACGACCGGCCCCGCCAGCGAACCGAGACCGCCGACGATCGCCGCGATCAGCGAGTCACCCGCCTTGAGGAAGCCGAGCACGTCCGGCGAGACGTAGGCGGCGTTGAGGGCGAACAGCACCCCGCCGAGCGCGGCCACGGCCCCGGAGACGACGAACGCGGCCAGGCGGGGCCGGAACGTGCCGAACCCGGAGAAACGCATGCGTTCCTCGTTCTCCCGGATGCCTTCCAGCACGATGCCGAACCGCGCGCGGCCGAGCAGCCACAGCACGACCGCCGCGGCGACCAGCGCGATCCACACCACCGGCCAGAACAGCGCCGCGTTCATGACGTCGTCCATCGGCATGCCGAAGACGGCCTGGCCGGGTTCGACGTGCACCTGCAACCCGTCGTAGGCGCCGGTCCACGGCCGGGCCACGGTCTGCACACAGAACTGGTAGAGGGCTTGGCCGAGCGCGAGCGTCAGCATCAGGAAGCCCATCCCCGAGGCGCGCACGACGAGCAGCCCCATGAGCACGGCCAGTCCCGTTCCCACGGCCAGCCCGAACAGTGCCGCGGGAAGCGGGCCCCAGCCCCACTGCTGCGTCGCGATGGCCAGCGCGTAGGCCGCACCGCCGAAGAAGGCGGTGTGGCCCAGGCTGATCAGCCCGAGGTGCCGGGCCAGGAACCCGATCCCGAGCGCCAGCAGCGCGAGGATGACCCCGTCGAGCAACAGTCCCATCGTGTAGCGGTCGGGCACCACGTACGGCACGGCGAGCCCGGCGACGGCGGCCACCACGGCGATCGCGAGACCACGCAGGACGAGCCCGCGGTGCAGACCGGTCTTCGACGGGCCGGCGACCACTTCCGGCTCGGCGACGGCGAGAGTACTCATGCCTGCCTCCCGAAGAGCCCGGCCGGCCGCCACAGCAGCACGGCCACCAGCGCCGCGTACGGCACCAGGACGGCGACGCTGGGCAGCCACACCGCGCCGAGGGTCTGCACGACGCCCAGCGCCATCCCGGCGGTCATCGCGCCGGCGATGCTGCCGGCGCCGCCGATCACGACCACGATGAGGACGTTGATCAGGATGGCCACGCCCATGCCAGGATCGACCGACACGTACGGCGCGGCGAGCGCGCCCGCGAGCCCGGCCAGGGCCGCGCCGAGGCACACCACGACGAGGCTGACGCGGTCGGCGTTTATGCCGAGAATCTGCGCCGTCTGCCCGTCCCTGCTCGCCGCCCGGATGTGCAGGCCGAGCCGCGAGGCGCGCAGCCACCAGGTCAGGCCGACCGCCAGCACCACCGCGAATCCGATGATCAGCAGGCGGTAGCTCGGGTAGTCGACGCCGAACACCGAGGTGGTGCCGCCGAGCCCGGCAGGCGGGGCGACCGCGAGCGTGCGCTCGCCCCAGATCAGCACGATGACGCGTTCGAGCACCATCGCCACGCCGAAGGTCACCAGCCCGACCTCGATGTGGGAGCGGTGCTGCAGCCGCCGGAAGAACACCAGCTCCAGCACCGCGCCGAGCACCGCGAGCACCGCCGGGGCCACCACGAGCGCGAGCCAGAACGAGAAGTTCGCGCTGACGCTGTAGGCGAGGTACGCGCCGGCCATGTAGAGGGCGCCGTGCGAGAAGTTCGTGACACCGCGCAGGCCGTAGATCATCGCCAGCCCGGAGCTGAGGATCATCAGCAGCGAGCCGAACGCGATCCCGTTGAGCAGCTGGGCGAAGTTCACGCGATCACCCCTTCAGCGTGCAGGCCGGGTCGGCCTGCGGGGTGGTCTGCGTGCCCGGGGCACTCGCGATGATCTTGAACGCGAGCCCGCTGCCGTCCTTGACGACCTGCCCCAGGTAGGAGGGCCGCACCAGCTGGTGATCACCCGCGCGCATGGTCACCGAACCGGCGATGCTGTCGAAGGTGAGGTCGTTCAACGCCGCACGCACCTTGACCGGGTCGGAGCTGCCTGCCTTGCGGATACCGGCGAACAGCGTCTCCGCGGCGAGGTAGGCGTCGGCTTCGACGTAGTAGGGCTTGGTGCCGAACTTGGCCTGGAAGCCCTGCACGAACTGCCGGTTGAGCGGGTTGTCCGCGCCCGGGTCGTAGCCGACGTTGTTGTAGAAGCCGGTGATCTTGTCGCCCAGCGCCGGGAAGAGCGGCTCGGAGACCATGTTGAAGCCAAGCACGCTGCGGAACTTGGCGGGCAGGTTGAACTGTGCGGCCTGGTTGACGAACGCGACGCCGTCGGCGCCGTACTCGACGGCGAACAGCGCGTCGGCGTCGCTGGCCTGCAGCTTGGTGATGTAGGAGCCGAACTCGGTGGTGTTGAGCGGCGCGAACTGCTCGAGCACGACCTGCTTGCCTGCGGCCTGCGCGGCCTCGCGGAAGATGTCGGCCGCGGTGTGCCCGGTGGAGTAGTCGACGGCCTGCACGGCCCAGCGGTCGCCGGGCAGGTTCTTCAGCGTCGCGGCGAGCGCGTTGACGTCCATCCGGTTGGTCTGCACGGTGCGGAAGGCGTTGGCGGTGCAGTCCTTGCCGGTGAGAGCGTCGTCCTTGCCGAGGCTGTTGAACGACAGCGCGCCCAGCGCGTCGAGCTGCTGGTTGAGTGCGCCGTGCTCGGTGGAGGTCATGACCGCGCCGATGAACTGGGCGCCGCGCTGGGTGACCGCCTCGCGGGCGGCGCGCAGCGTGGTGGCCGAGGTGGCGTCGGTGTCCATCCGGATCAGCTCGACCTGGCGGCCGTCGATCCCGCCCTGGGCGTTGACGGTGTCGACGGCGTACTGCCAGCCTTTCGCGGCGTCGGATCCGAACTGGGCGAGCGCCCCGGACGAAGGTGGGATGATGGCGACCTTGATGGCCCCGGTGGCATCTCCCGCCTCGCTGCTGCCGGGGGTGCCGCACGCGGCGACGAGCGCCCCGGCCAGGAGAGCGGTAAGCACTGGAACGACTTTGTTCCTCACGATTGCCTCGACAAGTCCGTTGGGGAGCCGGGAAAGGACTCCGGGGTGGGAGGGTCAGACGCGTCCCCGAATTTTGGTCTTATCATTGGAACAAATGCGTCTCCACAAAGGGGCAAAAGGCTCTCCCCCGTGGGCGATCATCTCCCCCGATCGGGATAACCCGCACTCAGGCGAAATCCGGTGGCCGCTTCTCCAGGAACGCGGTGATTCCCTCACGGGCCTCGCCGGACTCGAACAACTCCTGTTCCTGCGCCACCTCGAACCGGAAACCCTGCTCCAGCGGCAGATCGAACGCGGCGTCCACGGTGCGGATCACCGCCTGCTGTGCGGGCAGCGACAACCGGGCCAGCTCCCGCCCGAGCTCGAGCGCGGCCTTCTCCGCCGTGCCCGCCGCCACCAGCCGGTCGATCAGCCCGATCGCGTGCGCCTCCTCGGCGGGCACCTGGCGGGCGGTGAGCATGATGTCCAGCGCCCGCCCGCGGCCGACCAGGCGCGGCAGCCGTTGCGTCCCGCCCGCGCCCGGGATGAGGCCGAGCTTGACCTCCGGCAGCCCGAACTTCGCCGCCGACGACCCGACCCGGAGGGTGCACGCCATCGCCAATTCCAGACCGCCGCCCAGCGCCAGCCCGTCCACGGCGGCGATGGAGATCCGGTCGGCGGAGGCAAGCCGGTCCAGGACGCCGCGCAGCCGGTCGCCGTATTCGGTGAACGACTTCGCGTCGATCGCGGACATGTGCTTGATGTCGGCGCCGGCCGCGAAGAACCCGGGGATCTCCGACGAGACCACCACGACCTTGGCCTCGCTCGCGTCGAGCGCCGCGTTCATCCCGTCGATGATGGGCAGCCCCAGCGCGTTCGCCGGAGCGCGTCGCAGGGTGAAAACCTCGATGCCGTCACCGGCGTCGCGCCGGACGACCGCGTTGTCGCTCATGGAAATCCTTCCGTGTGCTCAGGGGCGGCGCGGGAACCGGGCGAAGTCGGGCCGCCGCTTGTCCTTGTAGGCCTCGCGGCCTTCCTTGGCCTCCTCGGAGGCGTAGAACAGCAGGTTGGCATCGTGCGCGAGCTGCTGGATGCCGGCCAGCCCGTCCTCGGCCGCGTGGAAGCTCGCCTTGAGCATCCGCAGCGCGAACGGCGAAAGATCCAGCATCTCCCGGCACCAGGCCACGGTCTCGGCCTCCAGCTCCGCCAGCGGCACCACCGCGTTGACCAGGCCCATCTCCAGCGCCTGGCGCGCGTCATACTGGCGGCACAGGAACCAGATCTCCTTGGCCTTGCGCGCGCCGACCAGATTGGACAGCAGCCCCGCGCCGAACCCGCCGTCGAACGAGCCGACACGCGGGCCGGTCTGCCCGAACCGCGCGTTGTCGGCCGCGATCGCCAGATCGCAGACCAGCTGGAGCACCTGTCCCCCGCCGACCGCGTACCCGGCGATCATCGCGACCACCGGTTTCGGCAGCCGCCGGATCTGCACGTGCAGGTCGGTGACGTGGAACCGGCCGGGCTTGCCCGGCTCGGACAGGTAGCCGGTGTCCCCGCGCACGCGCTGATCACCCCCGGAGCAAAACGCGAGATCGCCCTGTCCAGTCAGGACGATCACGCCGATCGAGGTGTCCTCACGCGCCACGTCCAGCGCGTCGGAAATCTCCACCAGCGTCTGCGGCCGGAACGCGTTGCGCACCTCCGGGCGGCAGATCGTGACCTTGGCTATGCCGTCCCCGCTGTAGTCGAGCCGGATGTCGGTGTAGTCGCCGACCTGCTTCCAGTCGACGCTCACGCCATCGTCAATCCGCCGGAAACGGACAGGGTCTGCCCGGTGATGTACTCGGCGGCGTCGGAGGCGAAGAAGGCGACGGCGGCCGCGACATCACTCGGCTTGGCCAGCCGCTTCATCGGCACCCCGCGCACCATGCCGGCCAGCACCTTGTCCGCGTCCTGCCCGGAGTTGTCGGCGAACTTGCGCAGCGCCGGGGTGTCGGTCGGGCCCGGGCACACGGTGTTCGCGGTGATGCCCTTGGTGGCGACCTCACGGGCCAGGGTCTTGGTGAAGGCGATGATGCCGCCCTTGGCGCCCGAGTACACCGCCTCCAGGGACGAACCGACGCGGCCCGCGTCGGAGCCGATGTTGATCACCCGGCCGAACCCGCGCTCGATCATGCCCGGCACGACGGTGTGGATGACCCGCAGCGCGCCCTTGAAGTTGATGTCCAGGATGCGGTTCCAGAAGTCCTCGTCGGTGTCGACGAACTTCATGAAGTCGTCCCAGCCGGCGTTGTTCACCACGATCTCGACCGGACCGAGCTCCTCGGTCACCGTCTTGACCGCGGCCTGCACCGACGCGGTGTCGGTGATGTCGGTCCGCACCGCCAGCGCGGTGCCGCCGGCGTCGCTGATGGTCTTCGCGGTGGCCTGCGCGGCTTCGGCGTTGAGGTCGGCGATCGCGACCCGGTACTTCTGCTCGCCCAGGGTCTGCGCGATGCCCTGCCCGATGCCCTGCGCACCGCCGGTGACGAGCGCGACGCGGTTGCTCATGTCGAGTCCTCTCTAGTTCCAGTTGACGGGTCCGGCCACAATCGAATGGCTGGTGAGCTTGCGGCCCAGGACGTCCTGCGCGGCGCGGGCGGCGTCGATGAGGCCGGGCAGCGACAGCCCGGTCTCGACGCCGATTTCATGGAACATGCTGACCAGGTCCTCGGTCGCGATGTTGCCGGTCGACCCGGGCGGCACCGGGCAGCCGCCCAGCTCGCCGAAGCTGGACTCGAAGCTCGCGCACCCCGCTTCGAGCGCGGCGTACGCGTTGGCCAGGCCCTGCCCGCGGGTGTTGTGGAAGTGCGCGGTGACCTCGACACCGGGCAGCCGCTCCAGCGCGGCCGCGAAGAACTCCGAGACGTAGGCCGGGTTGGCCATGCCGGTGGTGTCGCCGAAGCCGATCTCGGTGGCGCCCGCCTCGGCGAACCGCTCCGCCAGGCCGAGCACGCGGTCCAGCTCGACCTTGCCCTCGTACGGACAGCCGAACGAGGTGGCGACCACGGCCGCGCAGTCCAGGCCCTCGCCGCGGATGCGGGCGGCCATCTTGTCGTTGTCGGCCATGGTCTCGGCCACGGTGCGGTTGACGTTGCGCTTGTTGTGCGTCTCCGAAGCCGACACGAAGATGGCCGCCTCGTGGAACTTCTCCCGCACCTTCAGGGCGTTGTCCAGGCCCCGGCTGTTCGGGATCAGCACCATCAACCGCACGTCGTCCGGTACGTCGATGCGATTCAGCACCTCGACGCCGTCGGCGAGCTGCGGGATGACGTCGGGACGGACGAAGCTCGCGACCTCGATCCGCTTGAGCCCGGCGGCGGCGAGCGCGTCGATCAGCCGCACCTTCTGCTCGGTGGGAATGTGCTCGGGTTCGTTCTGGAACCCGTCGCGCGGGCCGACTTCCCGGATGTGCACCCGGCTCGGTCGCGTCATGGGTGAGCTCCTTTCGACAGCGCTTCCCGGTGCTCGGGCGCGGCGATCGCGATGAGCCGGCGGGCGCGCTCCGCGAGGTCGCAGCCCCGCAGGTGTGCCGCGCCGTACTCGGTCACCACGACGTCCACATCGGACCGGGAGGTGGTGACGACGCCGCCGTGCAGCGCCGGGACGATGGTGGAGTGCGTCCCGGAGCGGGCCCGCACGGTGATGATCGACCGGGCGCCGGTCAGCGACGCGGCGCGGGTGAAGTCGGCCTGCCCGCCCACCGCGCCGATGTAGACGCCGCGGCGGACCTCGGCGCCGACCTGCCCGGTCAGGTCGACCTCGATGGCGGAGTTGACCGACACCAGCGACCCGAGCCGGGACAGCACGGCCGGGGAGTGCGTGTAACTGGCCGACCGGAACCGCACCGGCAGGTCCGGCAGCCGGTCGTACAGTTCGGCGGTGCCCAGCGCGGCGCCGGTGACGATGAGACCGGTGTCGATCTCCTTGCGGGCGCCGGTGAGCACCCCCTTCTCGACCAGCCTCAGCACCCCGTCGGAGATCATGCCGGAGTGGAACCCGAGGTCGGAGTGCCCGGCCAGGCAGTCCAGCACCGCGGCCGGCAGCGATCCCACCCCCATCTGCAGGGTGTCGCCGTCCTCGATCAGCTCCGCCACGTGCCGGGCGATCGCCGACTCGGCCTCGTCCGGCGCCTTG
Organism: Amycolatopsis sp. 3B14; assembly: GCF_050958625.1. NCBI lineage: Bacteria > Bacillati > Actinomycetota > Actinomycetes > Pseudonocardiales > Pseudonocardiaceae > Amycolatopsis > Amycolatopsis sp. 3B14. The sequence goes on along the minus strand of NZ_JBHZEN010000003.1, from coordinate 244,026 downwards.
GCCGGCGCCTCGGCCAGCGGCCGGTCGGTCTCCACGGTCGCGGCGAAGCGCGACAGCGGGATCCGGTCCGTGCCGGTGGTGGCGGGCATGCGGTGGTTGATCTCGGCGATCAGCACCGGGGTGTGGGCGACCGCGTCGGCGGCGTAGTCGGCGCCGACCCCGAGCGAGCACAGCCCCTTCGAGTCCGGCGGCGAGACCTGCACGAACCCCACGTCACAGGGCAGGGCGCGGTCGGCGAACATCGCGGGCAGCGCCGAGTAGTGGCACGGCACCACGGCGAGCCGCCCGGCCCGGCTGACCCGGCGCAGCTCGCCGAGCGCACCGTAGGACACCAGTGACAACTCCGGCGGCAGCTCCCGCGTCAGGCGCTGGTCCCACGTCAGGCCGCAGAACGCGCGGTGCGGGCCCAGCTCACCGATCTGGTCGAGCAGGGCGTGCACCAGGGGTGTCGGCTCGGCGCCGGCCTGGCCCCACCAGATCCCGGCGCCGGGCGGCACGTGCGGTGCGAGGTCGATCATCCGTCGAGCCGCTGGATCAGGGTGGCGGTGCCCAGACCGCCGCCGCAGCACATGGTGACCAGGCCCAGCTCGGCATCGCGGCGCTCCAGCTCGGCCAGGATCGTGGCGATCAGCCGCGAGCCGGTCGCGCCCACGGGGTGGCCGAGCGCGATGGCGCCGCCGTTGACGTTGACCCGGTCCATGTCCGGCTTCAGCTCACGCTCCCACGCCAGGACCACCGAGCTGAAGGCCTCGTTGACCTCGAACAGGTCGATGTCGTCGACGGTGAGACCGTTGCGTTCCAGCAGTTTCCGGGTCGCCGGGATGGGACCGGTGAGCATGATGACCGGGTCGACGCCGACGGTGGTCTGGTCGACGATCCGCGCCCGCACCCGCAGACCGTGCTCGGCCGCCGCCTCGCGGGATGCCAGCAGGACCGCGGCCGCCCCATCGGAAATCGGTGACGAACTGCCCGCGGTGATGCGGCCGTTCTCCTTGCGGAAGGCCGGTTTGAGCCCAGCGAGCTTCGCCGCGTCGGTACCGGGCCGCACGCTCTGGTCACCGTGCAGGTCCCCGAAGGGCACCAGCTCCGCGTCGAAACGCCCGGCTTCCCACGCCGCACTCGCGAGGCGGTGCGACCGCACCGCGAACTCGTCCATCTCCGCGCGGGAGATCTGCCAGCGATCGGCGATCAGTTCGGCGCTCTCCCCCTGGTGCACGAAGGAATACCGGTCACGCAGCTCGGCCGGCCACGGGTCGCCGTAGAGTTCGGAGATCTTGACCGGTGAGTCGATCGGCACGTGTCCCATGTGCTCGACACCGCCGGCGATCACGAGGTCGTGCGTGCCCGTGCCGACCAGCCCGGCGGCCATCTCGACCGCGGTCTGCGCCGAGCCGCACCGGCGGTCCAGCGTCACCGCTGGCACCTCGGGCGGATACCCGGCCTGCAGCCAGGCGTTGCGGCCGATGTTGCGGGACTGCTCACCGAACGGCGCGGTGCACCCGACAACCAGGTCCTCCACCGCACCAGGCGCAACGCCGGTGCGGGTCAGGAGTTCGCGGTAGCACGCGGCGAGCAGGGCGTTGGGGTGTGTGTCGCGGTACCAGCCGCGCTCGGGGTGCGACTTGCCGATCGGGGTGCGCACCGCCTCGGCGAGCAGGACCTCACGTCCGTGCCGCATCACATCACCGTCCCGCCGTCGACCGGCAGCACCTGGCCGGTGATGTACCCCGCCGCGGGCGAGGCCAGGAACACGAAACTGCCGGCGATCTCGTCGGGCGTGGCCCACCGGCCGAGCGGGATCCGCGCGAGCGTTTTGGCGGCGAGCTTCTCGTTGCTGCGGATGTTCTCCGTCATCGCTGTGGCGGCCAGCGGCGCCAGCGCGTTGACGGTGACCTGCTGCCGGGCCAGCTCCCGGGCCAGGGATTTGGTGAGGCCGATGATGCCTGCCTTGGCGGCGCCGTAGTTCGCCTGGCCGATCGTGCCGTCGATGCCTGCGGCCGACGTGACGTTGATGATCCGGCCGCTGCCGTCGTCCGGCAGGTAGGGCAGCACGGCCTGGCTGCACACGAAGCTGCCCACGAGGTGGATGTCGACGATCCGGCGGAACGCCTCCTCGGTCAGCTTCGGAAACATCGCCGGCGCGATCGCACCGGCGTTGTTGACCAGGATGTGCAGTTTTCCGTCCGCGAGTGCCGCGGCCTGCTTCGCCGCTTCCGCCGCAGCCGCCGAGTCGCGGACGTCGAGCGCGCGGTACTCGGCCGCGTCCCCGATGCTGTCGGCGGTCGCCTTGGCGGCCTGCTCGTCGATGTCGGTGACGAGCACGCGCGCCCCCGCCGCGGCGAACGCCCGGGCGACGGCGGCGCCGATGCCCCCGCCCGCACCGGTGACGAGGGCGGATCGGTCGTCGAGTCGGAACATCAGTAGCTCCTCGGCAGTCCGAGCACGTGCGAGCCGAGGTAGTTGAGCACCATCTCCTGGCTCAGCGGTGCGATCTTGAGCAGGCGGGCCTCGCGGAAGTACCGCGCCACGTGGTACTCCTCCGAGTAGCCCATGCCGCCGTGGGTCTGCAGTGCGCGGTCGGCGGCCTGGAAACCGGCATCGGCGCACAGGTACTTCGCCGTGTTCGCCTCGCGGCCGCACGGTTTGCCGTTGTCGTAGAGCCAGGTCGCCTTGCGCAGCGCCAGTTCCGCGGCGTCCAGCCGCGCCAGCGAGTCGGCGAGCGGGAACTGCAGGCCCTGGTTCATCCCGATCGGGCGGCCGAAGACCTCGCGTTCGTTGCCGTAGCGGACGGCGGCCCGCAGCGCGGCGCGGCCGAGGCCGAGCGCTTCGGCGGCCACCAGCATCCGTTCCGGGTTGAGGCCGTCCAGGATGTAGCGGAAACCCTGGCCCTCCTCGCCGACGCGGTCCTCCACCGGGATCCGCAGGTCGTCGATGAACAGCTCGTTGGAGGTGACGGCGTTGCGGCCCATCTTCCGGATCGGGCGGATGTCCACCTTCGACCGGTCGAGGTCGGTGAGGAACAGCGTGAGGCCGTCGGTCTTCTTCCGCACGTCCTCGAACTTCGTGGTCCGGGTCAGCAGCAGGATCTTCTCCGACTCCATCGCCTTGGAGATCCACACCTTGCGGCCGTTGACCACGTATTCGTCGCCCTCGCGTCGGGCGAAGGTGGTGATGCGGGTCGTGTCGAGGCCCGCGCCCGGTTCGGTGACGCCGAAGCACACGTGCAGGTCGCCGTTGACGATCCGGGGCAGCGTGCGGCGCTTGAGCTCCTCGGAACCGTGCACGATCACCGGGTGCATCCCGAAGATCGACAGGTGCATCGAGCTGGCCGCGTTCATCCCGCCACCGGAGGCGGACACCTCCTCCAGCAGCAGCGCGGCCTCGGTGATGCCGTACCCGTGCCCGCCGTACTCCTCCGGGGTGGTGATTCCGAGCCAGCCACCCCGCGCGAACGCGTTGTAGAACTCGGTTGGGAACTCCTTCGCCGCGTCCTTCTCCAGCCAGTACTGGTCGTCGAACTTCCCGGCCAGCTCGGCCACCGCCTGGCGAATGGTCGCCTGGTCCTCGGTCAGTGCAAAGTCCACCGCGCTCTCCCGCCCGACATTGGATTTGGCCCAACTATACCAAAGGACTGACCAAAACCATAGCGCTGCGAATCACGCCGCCGAGACCAGGGGCAACGCCGCCGCCAGCCGCTCGTTCCACACCGACGACGACCCGGACAGGCGGCCGTTGAGCTTGGCGCGCTTGTAGAACAGCTGCAGGTCGTGCTCCCACGTGTAACCGATGGCGCCGTGCAGGGTGAGCGCGCTGTCCGCCACGCCGGCGGCCGCCTCGCACACCTGCGCCTTCGCCGCCGCCGCGTGCAGCGCGTAGTCCTCGTGTTCCTGCTCCACCGACGCGGCCGCGTAGTAGACGAGCGTGCGCGCGGACTCGACGGCCACGAGCATGGTCGCGGCGGCATGCTTGACCGCCTGGAACGACCCGATCGGCACGCCGAACTGCTCGCGCTGCTTGCTGTACTCGACGGCGAGCTCCAGCATCCGCTCGGCCGCGCCGAGGCTGTCCGCGGCGACCAGAACCGCCGAGCGCAGCGCGACGCGCGCGAGGTCCGCCGCGCCCAGTTCCGTCCCGCGGGCGCCGTCGAACGTGACATCAGCGACAGACCGGCTGCGGTCCAGCAGGGCCCGTTTCGTCAAGCGCGCGTCCGCGGCGTCGACGAGGTACAGCCGCCCGCCGGACGGCACCGCGAACTTCGCCGCCCGCTCCGCACCGAGGACAAGCGGCACCGTCCCGCTCAGGACACCGTCGGCCACCTGGACCGGACCGGCAATATCTGCCGGCTTGTCCGAATTCACCGCCAGAACGGCGAATTCACCCCGCGTCAGCGACGCCTCCGCCACTTCGGCCGGCAGCACGGGTGCGGCCAGCACGGAGGCCAGCCACGCCGAGGACGGCGCCGCCGTACGGCCGAGCTGCTCCGAAGCCAGCGCGAGTTCCAGCAGTCCCCCGCCCTGCCCGCCCGCGGATTCCGGAGTGCCCACGGAGAACCAGCCCTCCTCGACGAACCGCCGCTCGAACGGAGCGGGATCACCGGTGTCGAGCCATCCGCGCACCGCCTCGAATGAGGCGAACCGGTCGAGCCAGCCCCGGAACGTGTCCCGGAACAGCTCCTGGTCTTCGGTCAACGTCCAACGCATGCTCGTGCCTTTCACCGGTGACGTCACGATGCTGGTTCAATACGTCGCGAACCTGGGAAAAATGGTAACTTAGGTCAGACCTTTAGGCCAAAGTGTGGGGAGACTGACATGGCGGGCACACGCCCTGCGGCGACCAACGGCACGCGCTCCGCGGTGCGCCTGACACCCATGGAGGTACCGAAGGCGTCCGACGTGCTGGCCGACGACCTGCGGGAACGCATCCTGGAGGGCGAGTTCGAAGAAGGCACCGCCCTGCCCACCGAACGCGAGCTGGTCGCCCAGACCCAGATGTCCCGCACCACGGTGCGCGAGGCCCTGCGGATCCTCGAGGTCCAGGGCCTGGTCCGCATCAAGGCCGGCCGCGGGGGCGGCGCGTTCGTGCAGCGCCCGGGCCGCGACTCGGTCGCCAGCTCGGTCGGGCTGCTCATCCGCGGCCAGAAGGTGCGGCTGGCCGCCCTGCTGGAGACCCGCGAAGCCATCGAGCCCTACTGCGCCAAGCTCGCCGCCCAGCACCGCACGGACGCCGACCTCGCTCGGCTCGACGCGGCGAACGAAGCCATCGCCGACGAGAACGGCAGCCTCGCCGAGTTCCTGCAGGCCAACGTCGACTGGCACGTCGCCGTCGCCACCGCCAGCCACAACGAGCTGCTGGCCGGCCTGATGACGGCGCTGTCCACGGCGATCTACGCGGCGACGGAGAACGAGGCCTTCGTGGACGACGAGGTGCGCCGCACCACCGTCAAGGCGCACAAGTCGATCACCGCGGCGATCCGGGCCCAGGACCCGGATGCCGCGGTGCGCCGCATGAACCGGCACGTGCATTCCTACGCCGAGGCCGTGCTCGAGGTCGAAGAACGCACGGAGATCCCGGTCCCCGGCGAGAGCTGACGGGTCACGAGCCGACCAGGGCCCGGATTTCCCCGACCGCCTCCGGGTTCTCCGCGCCGGAGAGGTCACCGGGATCGGTGCCCAGCACCGCCGCCCGCACCGCCCGCCGGAGGATCTTCGCCGACCGGGTCTTGGGCAGCTGCGCCACGCGGTGCACGACCGCGGGTGCGAACGGTTTGCCCAGCTCCTCGGCCACCATCTCACGCAGCTTGGCCGACACGTCCTCGCCCGCGCCCGGGCGGGGAACCCAGAACGCCCACACCGCTTCGCCCTTCTTGGCGTCCGGGACACCGACCGCCGCGGCCTCGGCGACCGCCGGGTGCGTGGCCATCACCGCCTCCACCTCGGCCGGGGCGAGCCGTTTGCCTGCGATGTTCATGACGTCGTCAGAGCGCCCGCGGATGAACCACTGACCGTCCTCGACGAGGGCGTAGTCGCCGTGCCGCCACATCCCGGGGAAGGTCGACCAGTACGCCTCCAGGTAGCGGTCGTCGTCCTTCCAGACCCCGCGGGTCATCGCGGGCCACGGCTGACGGCACACCAGCTCGCCGATCTCACCACGGACCGGCCGTCCCTCGTCGTCGACCACGTCGACGTCCATGCCCAGCGACGGCCCACCGAGCGAGCAGCTGCGGATCGGCTCGACCGGGTAGGGCGCGAGGAACGAGCCGCCCACCTCGGTGCCGCCGGAGAAGTTGATGATCGGCACCCGCCCGCCGAACACGTCGCGGGCCAGCCATTCGTAGGAGTCCGGGTCCCAGGGCTCCCCCGTCGACCCGAGCACGTGCACCGCGGACAGGTCGAACCCGCTCAGATCGGTGGCCTCGTTCGTGCGCAACGTCCGGATGAGCGTCGGCGACACGCCGAGCATGCTGACCCGATGACGTTCGGCCAGGAGCCACAACCGGTCCAGGCCCGGCACGTCCGGCGAACCCTCGTAGAGCAGCAAAGTCCCGCCGTTGGCGTGGGTGCCGAAGATCGACAACGGCCCCATGATCCAGCCCATGTCGGTCACCCAGCAAAAGACGCCGCCCGGCTTCAGGTCGAAGGAGTAGGCGACCTCGCTCGCCGTCTTGACCAGGAACCCGGCGTGGGTGTGCACCGCCCCCTTGGGTTTGCCGGTGGTGCCGGAGGTGTAGGCGAGCAGCAGGGTGTCGGTGGCGCGCATCGCCTCGACCGGGCCGGGATCGCCGGAGGGCAGCTGCGACCAGAGCACGTCCCGCGGCGTGGCGGCTTTCGGCTCGTCGTCGAGGTTGCCGACGAGCACCACGTGTCGCACCGCCGGGCAGGACTCGAGCGCCTCGTCGAGCAGCGGTTTCATGGCCACCGCACGGCGACGGCGCACGGTGCCGTCGGCCACGATGACGGCCTTGGCGTCGGCGTCCTGCAGGCGCGAGGCGATCGCGGTCGGCGCGAAACCGGAGAACAACGGCACCAGCACCGCGCCCAGGCGGGCGATCGCGTAGCAGGCGACGACGGCCTCGGAAACCATCGGCAGGAACAGCCCGACCGCGTCGCCGCGGCCGATGCCCAGCGCGCGCAACCCGGCCGCCACTCGCTCGACCTCACCGGCCAGCTCGCCGAAGGTGAGGCTCCGGACAGTGCCGTCCTCCGCCTCGTGCACCACGGCCGCCCGGTCCGGCGATTCCTGGGCCCACCGGGTCAGGCACGCGTCGGCGATGTTCAGCTCGCCGCCGGGAAACCAGTCCGGCCACTCGATGCCCCGGGACAGATCCACGACCCGCGAGTACGGCGTGCGGAACGGGAGACCGAGATCGCGCACGACCGCGTCCCAGTACCACTCGATGTCGGCGACCGAGCGGGCCCGCAGCTCGGCCAGTGAACCGATGCCGTGCGCCCGGGCGAGCCGTGTGACGTTCGCGTGCTCGACATAGTCGTCGGTGGGCAGCCAGGTATAGACCACGATGTCAGCTCCTCGGCATGCCGAGCATCCGCTCGGCCACGATGTTGCGCTGGATGAAGGTGGAGCCGCCGGCGATCGCGGTGCCGCGGGCCTGGTAGGTCAGCCGCAGCCACCTCGAGGCCTCGGCGAGCTCGTCGTCGAGCCCGAACTGGTCACCGAGGGGCTCCAGGGAAAGCCGGAAATCGGCCAGGTCCTCCACCAGGGGGCAGAAGTACAGCTTGCCGATCGAGGTGACCGGCCCCGGTGGACCGCCTTCCGCGGCGAGGGTGACCACGCGCTGGCCGATGAGCCGGTGGGTCAGGGCGCGGCCGTAGAGGTCGGCCACCTTCTGCCGGATCAGCCGGTCCGCGCCCAGGGGACGGCCGTCCTCGCCGGTGCGCCCGGCGACGTCGGCGATGATGTCGGCGACGGCCCGGGTCGTGTTGACACGGCCGGTCGCGATCGCGACCCGCTCGTAGCCGAGCGTGGCCATCGCGACCCGCCAGCCTCCGTCGACCTCCCCCACGACCAGGTCGTCGGGGACGAACACGTTGTCCAGGAAGACCTCGTTGAACTCGGCCTCACCCAGCATGTGTGCCAGCGGCCGGACCGTGACCCCCTCGCTGTCCATCGGCAGCAGGAAGAACGTGATGCCCTTGTGCCGCGGACCGCCCCCGGTCCGGGCCAGCAGGATGGCGTGCGCGGCGAGCTGCGCCCGGCTGGTCCAGATCTTCTGGCCGTCGATGCGCCAGCCACCGTCCACCTTGGTCGCCCTCGTGCGCAGCGACGCCAGGTCGGAGCCGGACTCCGGCTCGGAGAACAGCTGGCACCAGATCTCCTCGCCGGTCAGGATGGGGCGCAGGAACCGCTCCTTCTGCGCCTCCGTGCCGAAATCGGCGATCGTGGGTCCGGCGAAGTCCTCACCGATGATGTTGAGCCGTTCCGGCGCGCCGGCCCGGTCGGTCTCCTCGGTGAACACCGCGCGCAGCTTCTCGTCCACGCCGCGGCCGCCGTACTCCTTCGGCCACGTCAGCCCGGCGTACCCGGCATCGAACAGCATCTGCTGCCACTGCCGCCAGAACGGCAGTTTGTCCTCCAGCCCGGGCGGTTCGGGCCACGGCAACTTCGGCAATGCACTGGAGAGCCAGTCCCTGATCTCAGCCCGGAAGCGCGCCTCCTCGGGCGAGTCCGCGAGGTCCATGTCCCACCCTTCCCGTCGTTTCGGGCCAATGATACTATAGGTCAGACCAAAGAGGGAGGTATGGTGGACATCCTCGACGAAGTCGCCTTCGACGTGGAACGTGGCAAGATCCGGGAGTTCGCCCGGGCCACCCGCGCCGGGGATCCGGTGCACACCGACGCCCGAGCCGCGCGGGCCGCCGGGTTTCCGGACGTCCCCGCCACCGCCACCCACGTGGTCGTCGCCGGGCACCACCGCGACCAGCGGGCGTTCGTGGCGAAACTGGGGCTGGCCTTCGACCGGATCGTCGTGGGCTCGGTGAAATGGACCTACTTCCGGCCCCTGTGCGCGGGGGACTCGCTGCACGGCGTACGGCGCGTGGCCGAAGACGTGCGCAAGCGCGGAATGCGCTTCGTGACCCTGGAGACGGACTACGTCGACAACGCCGGCGAGTGCGCGGTCCGCGTGCGCGAGGTCCTGATCGAGCGAGGACAGCGATGAGAGCGCCCGTCACCGCCGTGCCCGGCCGGTCACTCCCGGAGCGGGAGGTCGGGCCGGTAACCCAGACCGACATCGTCCGGTTCGCCGGCGCGGGCGGCGACTTCAACCCGCTGCACCACGATCCGGAGTTCGCCCGGAGGGCCGGGTTCCCCGGCGTGCTCGCGATGGGCCAGATGCAGGCCGGCATGCTCGCCGCGTGGCTGACCGACTGGTGCGGGGTGGAACACCTGCGCGAGTACGAGGTCCGGTTCGTCGCGCCGGTGTTCCTGGGCGCGGTGCTGCGGTTCTCCGGGGAGGTCACCGAAGTGACCGACGGGGTGGCGGCGCTGGCCCTGCGGGCGCGCGACGGCGAGACCGAGGTCCTGCGCGCGACCGCCCGCGTCGTCGTCGCCTGAACCGCCCTCAACCGGCTCCGGATCGCGCGGCGCCCGCGAGTCCTCACCGTGGACCAGCGGGCGCCACCGGCTCCGCGATCACACCGTCGTCTCGGCGTCGTTCAGCTTGGCCGCGATGTCGGCGCGCAGCCGGTGCTTCTGGATCTTGCCGGTCGCCGTCATCGGCAGCTCGGGCACGACCTCCAGGCGTTCCGGCATCTTCTGGATCGCCAGCCCCTGCCCGAGCAGGAACTCCTTGATCTCCTCCAGCGTCACGTCCTCGTGGCCCGGCCGGGGCACGAGGTAGAGGCAGATCCGCTCGCCGAGCCGCCGGTCCGGCATGCCGACCACCGCGCACGCCGCGACGGCCGGGTGCCCGGTCAACAGGTCCTCGACCTGCCGCACGCTGATGTTCATGCCGCCACGGATCACGATGTCCTTCAGCCGTCCGGTGACGCGGATGTACCCGTCCTCGTCCATCACGCCGAGGTCGCCGGAGCGCGAATAGCCGTCGGGGGTGAACAACGCGGCCGTCTCGGTGGGGTTGCCGATGTATTCGAGCATGTGCATCGGGCCGCGGTAGGCGATGTCGCCCTCCTGGCCGCGCGACACCTCCTCCCCCAGCGCGTCGACGATCTTCACCGAGCTACCGGGCAGCACCCGGCCGTCGGAGGTCAGCGAGCGGGCCGGGTCGTCTTCGATCGTGCACATGGTCGTGGTGACGTTCTCGGTGCGGCCGTAGAGGCTGAGGATCCGGCAGTCCGGCAGGAGTTCCCGCGCCTGCTCGACGAAAGCGGCCGGGATCGGCGCGCCCGCGGCGACCCACAGTCGCATGCTGCCCGCGTCGTGTCTGCCGGGTTCGTAGACGTCCATCAGCATCTGCAGGAACGTGGTCGCCGTGACGGCCACCGTGCAGCCGAACTCGCGGATCCGCTCCAGTCCGGCCCGGGGCTCCCACACCTCCATGATGTGCGAAGCCGCGCCGTGCATCAGCGGCAGCAGGATGCTGGTGACCAGGCCCGTGGTGTGCGTGACCGGGGACGGTCCGAACTGGACGTCGGTGTCGGTGTAGCCGAACCCCTGTGCCAGCAACCGGGAGCCGCACGCCATCGCGTTGAACGTGTGCAGGCAGCCCTTCGGCCGTGAAGTCGTGCCCGAACTGTAGACGATCACGAAGTGGTCGTCGGGACCCACACCGGGGCCGATCTCCGCGGCAGCCGCCTCGGGCCCGACATCGGCGAACAGCTCCGTGAACGGCGTGGCGCCCTCGGCCTCGCCGCGCACCACGACGACGGTTTCCAGATCCGGCACGTCCTGCTGGATCCGGCCGAACATCGCGGCGTGATCGAACTTCTTGAAGGTGTGGCAGGTGATCGCCATGCGGGCGCCGCAGTTGCGCACGATGTAGCCGACCTCGTCGAGGCGGTAGATCGGCATGATCGGGACCATGACGGCGCCGAGCCGGGACAACGCCACGGCGATCTGCCCGAACTCGGCCCAGTTCGGTATCTGCACGCACACCCGGTCGCCGCGCCCGACACCGGCGCGGCGCAGCCCGGCGGCCAGGCGCAATGCGCTGTCGCGCAGCTCCCGGAAGGTGATCGCGCGGGTGCCGTCGGTCAGGAAGACCTTGTCCGGACGGGCTTCCACCTGCTGCTCCAGCAAGTCGAACAGAGTCTCCTCGCGCCAGCGGCCGGTGGCGTAGAACTGCTCGATCTCCTCGGCCGAATAACGATCCGTGACCCGCGCGAACGTCATGAGCGATCTTCCTTGATCTGGGAGAAGGACAAGGCCCGAACCGGTCCAACATTAATATTGTTGGACCAAAAAAGCAACGGCCGCCCAGGGGCCACCGGAGAGCCGGTCAGATCAGCGCCGTCGCCACTGCGGCGCGCGCTTCTCCTGGAACGCCCGCACTCCCTCACCGAGATCCTCGGTCGTGAACGCCAGCGCGAGTTGCGCCTGCAGGTGGCCCAGCGCCTCCCGGAGACCGAGATCGCGGGTGGCGTCGATGGCGTCCTTGCCCAGCTTCATCAGCAGCGGCGACTTGGCGGCCACCCGGTGCGCCCAGTCCCGCACGGTATCGCCGAACTCCTCGTCCGGCACGACCTTGTTGACGATGCCGAGGTCCCGCGCCTCCGCCGCGGTGATCCGCTCCCCCAGCATCATCAGCTCGTTGGCCTTCATCCGGTCGATGTTGCGGTAGATGAGCGCGGAGATCATGAACGGGAAGGCGCCGACGTTGATCTCCGGGCACCCGAACCGCGCCGATTCCTTGGCCAGCACCAGATCGCAGGCGAGCGCGAGCCCGAACGCGCCGGCCAGCACGTCGCCGCCGGCCGCGCAGATCACCGGTTTGCCCAGCGCCCCGATCAGGGTGAACAACCGCGGGAACCGGTCCAGGCCCGCGTACTTGACGATCGGCGGCCGGTCGTCGGCGAAGGCCTTCAGGTTGCCGCCGGAGGAGAACACCCGCTCGTGCGAGGAGCCGAGCACGACCACCCGGACCGACTCGTCGCGCCGCGCTGTCTCCAGCGCCGCCAGCAGGTCGTCGAGCAACTCGTCGCCGAGCGCGTTGCGGGAGCCCGGGTCGTCGAGCGTCACGAACGCGGCGCCGTGGTCGTCGACCTCGTACCGCACCAGCTTCTCACCCATGCAGCAGAACCACCTTTCCGAAGCCGCCACCCTGTTCCAGGTGACGATGCGCGGCCGCCGCCTCGGCCAGGGGGAACGCCCGGTCGATCACCGGCGGTGCGATCGAGTGCTCGTCGAGCAGCCGCAGCAGCCCGGCGAAGTCCCGCGGGCTGCCCATCGTGGTGCCCAGCAGGCTGTACTGTCCGAAGTAGAATTTCCGGACGTCGACCCGCGCGTGCTCGGCCGCGGATGCCCCCAGCACGACCAGCCTGCCGCCGGGCCGCAGCGCCGCCAGAGCCTCCGGCCAGGCGCCGACCGGGTCGAGCACCACGTCGAAACCGCGCCCGCCGGGCGAGAGCTCCTTCGCCGCCCGCTCCCATCCGGCCTCGGTGTAGAGCACCCCGCCGGACGCGCCCAGCGCCCGCGCCTGGTCGATCTTCACCCGGGACGAGGAGGTGACCGCCACGGAGGCGCCGACACCGGAGGCAAGCGCCACCGCCGTGGTGGCGACACCCCCGCCCGCGCCGAGCACCAGCAGCGACTCCCCCGCGCGCAGCCGCGCCCGCGTGAACAGGGCCCGGTAGGTGGTCAGCCCGACGAGCGGGAGCGCGGCGGCTTCGGCCCAGCTGTAGCCTGCCGGACGAGGCGCGAGGCAATCGGCGGGCACCCGCACCAGTTCGGCGTAGGTGCCGGGCCGGTGATCACCCAGGATCTCGAAGCGCGCCCCCGGAGCGGACTCGTCGTCACCCCACCACAGGGACGGCACGATCACCACGTCCTCGCCGGTGTCGGTGCGGACGCCCGCGCCGTCGGCACCGAGGACGTGGGGCAGGGGCGAACGGTACTGCCCTCGCCGCACCAGGACGTCGTGCCAGTTGAGGGCGGCAGCCTCCAGCCGCACCGTCACCCAGCCCGGCTCGGCGGCCGGATCCGGCACCACGCCGGGCCGCAGCACGTCCGCCGATCCGAACTCGCGTAGCACCACAGCCTGCACCGCCCACCTCCGTTGGCTCAACTATTGGACCATAATTCGGGCGCCGTGCCAGAGCAAGGGGCAGGGACCTGGTTTCAGAACGCCGAGTCGCCGATCGTGAGGCGGAGGTACTGCGAGATGGCCTCGGCCCGGTTCTCCACGCACAGCTTGCGCAGGATGCGCTTGACGTGCGACTTCACCGTTCCGTCGGCGATGACCAGCTCGTCGGCGATGCGACTGTTGGTCGCCCCGGTCGCCATCAGGGCCAGCACCTCCAGCTCCCGCCGGGTGAGCAGCGCCTCCAGCGTCGCCGGGGAACGGACTGGCGTCCGCGCCGGGCGCAGCGCCTGCGCCTGGGTGGCCAGGTCGATCTCGGCGTTCGCCAGGTCGTCCAGGACCGCCTCGACACTCCGCATCGCCTCGCGCACCTGCTCGCGCTGTTCCCGCAGGCGGCGCAGCAGCACGGCCCGCTCGAAGAGGCGGCCGAACGCGTCGGCGAAGGCGCCGAGGATGTCGCGGTCCAGTGTCGTCACCGCGCGCGACGCGTAGTCCGCGTGCAGGAACCCGATGACGCGCCCGGTGGGCATCAGCGGGGCGGCGACGTAGGAGTTCATCCCGGATGCCCGCAGCAACGGCTCGTGGACACGGGGATCGGCGCGCGGATCGGTCACGATGGCCGGTTCGCGCCTGCGGACCATCTCGGTCTCCAGCACCAGGGTGTCGAGGTGGATCTCCGGCAGGGTGCGGATCCACTGCCGGAACGCTCGTTCCGCGTCCCGGTGGCTCACGGCGAAGCTCTTCCACGGTCGCCAGAGCGAGTTTTCGACGCGGGAGAGCATGACGCGGTCGAAGCCGCACGACTCGACGACCGCCTCGCACGCGCGGTCGAGCAACTCGTCCGGATCGGAAACCCGGCGCAGGCGGGCCAGCCCGGCCTCGAGCGCGTCGCGCCTGCGCACCCGCTCACCGCCGAGGAACTCCCGGATCTCCGAGCGTAGGGCGTAGACCTCGGCCAGAAGCAACGCGGTCGCGGTGGGCCGGTCGGCTTCCGGCAGATGGTCGCGGAGCACGCCGATCAGGACCGCCAGCGCCCCGTCGACCCCGGCCGGATCGTCACCCTCCGGGATCACGGCGTCCGCGAGCGGGCCGGTGAAGGCGACCGCCTCGCTCAGCAACGCCCTGCCCCGGCCGGCCAGCTCCGCTTCTTCGCGCATCCGTTCACAATAACGATCGTTCACGCCGGTGTGCTAGATTCGCGGCGTGGACAGGGACCGCAAGATCCTGGACACGGCCGCGGCCGTGTTCTACGAGAAGGGGTTCCACGGCGTCGGCGTCGACGAACTGGGCAAGCGCGCCGGGCTGAGCGGACCGGCCCTGTACCGGCACTTCTCGGGCAAGGACGAAATTCTCGCGGCGCTGTTCAACGAGGCACTCGACGAGCTGGTGAGCGCGACCGCCCCGGTGCACGACGACCCGGACAAGGACCTCGACCGGCTGATCCGGCACCACGTCGGGTTCGCGGTCGGGCACCGGCACCTGGTGAACATCTACCAGCGCGAGGACCGGTCGCTGGTGGACCCGTGGAAGCGCCAGTTCGACCGGCGCCGCCGCCAGTACATCGGCCGCTGGGAGACCGCGATCGCCCGGTGCTTCCCGGACGCCGCCGCCGACGAGATCGCCGCGGGAACACAAGCCTGCCTCGGGGTGATCTTCTCGATCGCGTACTGGCCCGCGAAACTGGCGCAGACCCCGGCGCTGGCCGACCTGATCACCGGCTTCGCGACCGCGGGCCTGGCCAGGCTGCGCGGCTGAGGCGGCCCCGGCCTCACCCCTTCCGGAAGCCGAACATCGAGCCCGCGATGCGCCGCAACTGCAGCTCGTCCGAGCCCTCCGTGATGCGGTAGCGCCGGTGGTGCCGGTAGATGAACTCGAACGGCTTGTGCCGTGTGTACCCGACCCCGCCGTGGATCTGCATCGCCCGGTCGGCCGCGCGGCAGGCGAGCTGATTGCCGCGCAGGTTCACCATCGACACCTTGTCCGTCACCCCGGTGCGGCCGTGGGTGTCCATCAGCCACGCCGTCTTGTACAGGGTGTTGCGCAGCAGTTCGGCGTCGGTCTGCAGTTCGACCAGCTGCCATTGGATGCCCTGGTGCTCGTGCAACGGTTTGCCGAACACGACCCGCTCCTTCGCGTACCGCACGCTCTCGTCGATGCAGAACTGCGCCGCCCCGAGTGAGGACGCCGCCTGCCGGATGCGGTTCTCGTGGACGAACAGCTGCGCGCAGTCCAGCCCGCGCCCGACCTCGCCGAGCACGGCGGACGAGGGCACCCGCACCCCGTCCAAACGCACCTCCGCGTGGTCGCTCGGCATCGAGAACGTCCAGTGGTAGTACGGGATCTCGAAGCCGGGCGCGTCCGTGGGCACCAGGAACGCCGTGATGCCCTCGGCCTTGCCGTGCCGGCCGGACGTGCGGGCGAACACCAGGTCCACCTCGGCCACGTCGACCACGCTGTTGAACCGCTTGACGCCCGTGATGATCCAGTCGTCGCCGTCGCGGCGGGCGGTGGTCTCCAGGTGGGTGGCATCGCTGCCGTGGCCGGGCTCGGTCAGCCCGAACGCCATCTCCAGATCTCCGCGGATCAACCGTTCCAGGTACCGCTCGCGCTGCTCGGGCGTGCCGTACTCGTGCAGCACCAGCGCCAGCGGCAGGTTCGCCACCACCGACGCCTCGTGGCTGAGCTCCGCGTGCAGCCCCGGACCGAGACCGGCGAGGTGCTCACGGATGACCGCCATCGCCAGGTTCGTTCCGTCACGCCCGCCGAGCGCCGCAGGAAGCGGGTACCGGTAGAAACCGGCCGCATCCGCGCGTCGCCGCGCTTCGAGCATCAGCTCGCGCCACCGCCGGGTCGGGATGCCGCCGCGGTCGAGATCGGTCCGGGTGAACTCCCGGCGGTGGTCGAACAGGTCCGGGTTCGCCGCCTCCAAGGGCCGGATCCCGGACTCGATGAACACGTCGAGATCCTTCACGAACTGTTCGACATCAGCGGGCACGGACCACTCCATGACACGACCTCTCGTCACCGGGCTTTCCCGCCACGCTAGGAAGAACCACCTCCCTGACCCAGTGCGACCACGCAGGCCACTGTGGACTCCTCCAGCCCGCCGCTCGCCCCGGCAGCGGCACCTGTGCTTGTGTCGTGCCATGCGAACCATCACCGGCGTCGCGGAGCTGCGCGCCCTCGTCGGCACCGAACTGGGCACCAGCGCCTGGCACGAGGTGACCCAGGCCCGGATCGACGCCTTCGCCGCGGCCAGCGACGACTTCGAGGACATCCACCTCGATCCGGCCCGCGGCGCGGCAGCCGGGTTCGGCGGCACCATCGCGCACGGGCTCTACACGCTGTCGCTAGGCCCCAAATTCCTGTACGAGATCTACACGATGCGCGGGCATTCGCTCGGGCTGAACTACGGTTTCGAGCGGGTCCGGTTCCTCTCCCCGGTGCCGGCGGGCTCCCGCGTCCGCATGGTCGCCCACCTCACCGGCGCCACGGAGATCACCGGCGGAACCCGCTTCACCCTGACCCAGACGTTCGAGATCGAGGGCCACGCCAAGCCGGCGTGCGTGGCCGAATCGCTCATCGCCTACTTCGACTGAGCCAGCAGGGCGCGCCCCCGCTCGACGACCTCACCCAAGCCGCGCGCGGCCACGACGAGCTGCGGATCCGGGTCGGCGCTGCGCCGGTTGCGCTTGACGAACACCGCCAGCGTCGCCGCCGTCTTGTAGTGGCAGTACGCCAGGAACCACGACAAGTCCGCCACCTCGCCGGGACGGATGCGCCGGTACTCGGCCAGCAACTCCTCGCATGCGGGCATTCCGCGGCCCGCCTCGACGTTCGCGTCGTCGCGGTGCTCGTGGAAGCGGTGCGGCGGGCGGGTGTGCATGAGCAGCCACGCCAGGTCGATCCGCGGGTCGCCGGCCGACCAGATCTCCCAATCGATCACGGCGGTGAGCCGCTCGCCGGTGAACAGCATGTTGGCAAGCCGGTAGTCGCCGTGCTGCAGGCACGGTTCCACCGGGTCCGGGGTCCGGGCCGACAGCTCCCGGTAGAGGCGCGCGTGGCGCGGGGCGATGTCCGGCTCGACCGTGTCGAGCAAACGAGCCCACCGGTCCAGCTCCGCACGCAACGGTGTGGCCGGCTCGGTGACGGCAACGCCCTGGATCCGGGCCAGTGTGCGCGCGGCCCCGCGGGCGCGGGCGGCGATCACCCCCGGGGTCGGCGGGTTGACGGCGACGTCGAGCAGCGGCTCGTAGGACTCCCCCGGCACCTGGCTCATCACGAACAACGGCGGGTCCCCGGCGTCCTCGGCGAGCACCGCCGGCACCGGCACCGCGGTCCCCGCGAGCCGCCGCAGGACGCGCGCCTGGCGCAGCACGTCCCGGTTGCGCACGGGCGCCAGCCCCGGCGGGGCGACCTTCAGCACGACCGGGACGTCGGGGTGGTCCGGGCGGCTCAGCACCGAGGAGAACGTGAGGCTGGAAACCCCGCCGGGCAACCGGCGCAGGCCGAGCAGCCGGCCACCGGGCCAGTGTCGCGCGGCCCGGCGGAGAACGTCGTCGTGATCGAGTTCCGGCACCGGTTCACTGTGCGGCCACGCCCTGCAGCGAGGCAAGGAACGGGCGAGGCGGCGGTGGAGATTTCCACAGTGGCCTCGTGCCGCGCGCTCGAACCGATCGCGGTCGCCGTGTTAGAAGCGGAGGATGAACCGTTTCCGCCTCGACGGCAAGGTCGCCGTCGTCACCGGCGCCTCCTCCGGGCTCGGGGTGGCCTTCGCACACGCCCTGGCCGACGCGGGCGCGAACCTCGTCCTCGGCGCCCGCCGGGAAGGCCGGCTCCGCGAGACCGCCGGAGCCGTGGCGACGAAAGCGGTGGCCGTGCGCACCGACGTGACGGCGGTCGGGGACTGCGAGCGGCTCGTCGCCGCCGGGATGGACGCGTTCGGACGGGTGGACGTGCTGATCAACAACGCCGGCACCGGCGGCGATTACCACCCCGCGACCGAGGACGCGCCGGAGCACTTCCGGTCGGTGGTCGATCTGAACCTGCACGGCGCGTACTGGATGGCACAGGCGTGCGGCCGGGTGATGGAACCCGGATCGTCGGTGGTCAACATCTCCAGCGTGATGGCGTTGACCACGGCGAAGATGCCGGCCGCCGCCTACAGCGCGAGCAAGGCGGGGCTGCTGGGGCTGACGCGGGACCTGGCCGCGCAGTGGGGCTCGCGCGGCATCCGGGTCAACGCCCTGCTGCCCGGCGTCTTCCCCTCCGAAGCCACCGCACACTACAGCGACCGCTACCGGCGCAAGGTGATCGACGCGAAGATCCCGCTGGGCCGCATCGGCGACCCCGGCGACGTGGCAGCGGCCGCGGTCTTCCTGGCGAGCGACGCCGCCGCCTACATCACGGGTGTGAGCCTCCCCGTCGACGGCGGCGTCCTGATCAACTAACGGATCGTCACGACCACCTTGCCGACCGCGCGCCGCGTGTCGATCAGCTCCAGCGCCTCACGCGCCGACTCCAGCGGCAGCACGTGCCCGGCCAGCGGGCGCAGCTCGCCACTCGCCGCAAGCCGTTCCAGCTCGGCGGCCAGCGTCCGCGCCATCTCCGGAAACCTGGCCACGTACGGATCGAGTGCCACACCGACCACACTGAGATCCCGCAACAGCAGCCGGTTGACCTTGACCTTCGGGATCTCCCCCGCCGCGAACCCCACGACCGCCAACCGGCCACCGACGTCGAGGCAACGCAGGGAATCGGTGAACCGGTCGCCTCCCACCGGATCGACCACCACCGGCACACCCAGCCCGCCGGTGAGTTCGCGGACCCGGGCGACCCAGCCTTCGTCGCTCAGCACGACCTCCGCTGCGCCCGCTTCCCGGGCCACGCACGCCTTGTCCGAAGTGGACACCACCGCGATGGGGCGCCCGCCCAGTGCCCGCACCAGCTGGACCGCCGCGGTGCCGACACCACCGGACGCACCGTGTACCAGCACGTCCTCGCCCTTGGTGAAGTTCACCCGGTGCAGGGAGAACCACGCAGTCGCGTAGTTGAGGTACAACGCCGCCCCCGAGACGAAGTCGAAGTCGTCGGGCAACTTGACCGTGTACCGGGGAATCCCCAGGGCCCGCTCGGCGAGCGCACCCCACACGGTCAGGCTCGCCACCCGGTCGCCCGGCCGGAAACCGGACCCCGGCGGCGCCTCCAGTACGACACCGGCGGCCTCCCCACCGGCGACGTAGGGCGGTGGCGAGCCGTGCTGGTACTGCCCACGGGTCTGCAACAGATCCGGGAACGACACCCCGGCCGCGTGCACGTCGATCAGGAGGCGTTCCCCGTCCGCCCACGGATGGGCGCCCACAGGCTCGGGCACGTCGGCCTCCGCGCCGCCGGAAGGCCCGGTCAGCTCGGTCATCACGAACGCGCGCATGCTCACCGCCGCACCATCGTCGAGGTGACCGAGCGAGTGTTGAGCTCGTCGCCACCGTCGACGGTCAGGATCTGCCCAGTGACGCGGGAGGTCCTGGGCGAGGCGAAGAACGCGACCGCGCCGGCGATGTCCTCCGGCCGGACCAGACCGCCGGGCATGCTCTCGTTCCACGCGTCCACGATCTCCGGCGGCATCGACAGCACCCCCGAGCTGGCGGTCATGCCGGGCAGCACGGCGTTGGCGGTGACCCCGGTTGTGACGTTCTCGGCGGCGACCGTCTTGACCATGCCCAGCAGCCCGGCCTTGCTGGTGCTGTAGGAGACCTGCCCGGGCAGGCCCTGGGTGCCGGCCGTGCTCGACACGACCACGATGCGACCGAATCCGCGTTCCCGCATCCCGCGCAGGCACGCCTGCAGCACCCGGAAGGTACCGGTGAGGTTGACCGCGAGATCCTTTTCCCACCGGTCGATCGAGAACCCGTGCGCCGAGCCGAACATCGTGGTGAGGCCGGCGTTGCCGACGTAGACGTCGATGTCGTCCAGCGGTGGCAGCTCGCCCGTGGCGATGTCGGCCTGATAGGTGCACCCGGGTTCGCGGTCCAGCGTCTCCACGGTCATCCCGTCGGCTTCGAGCCTGCGCACGATGGCCGCCCCGATACCGCCTTCCCGGGCGGCGCCGGTCACCAGCGCCTTCACCTTCCGGTCCTCGCTCACGCGGTCTTCCTTCCCTCCTCGTCGAGCCCGCCCTCGTCGAAGGCGGGCAGTGCGGGATGCCCCTGCAGGCGGAGCACCAGCAACGCGGTCTGGACGGTGAGCTGGTCGCCCGCATCCGCCGCCACGTCGAGGCCGGTTGCCTGCCGGACCCGGGCCAGGCGCAGGCGCACGGTGTTCTCGTGCACGCCCAGCCGGGACGCCGACACCCGCACACTGCGCCCGGCGTCGAAGTACTGCTGCACCGTCCACAACAGATCCGCAGCGTCAGCGGTGAGCAGTGGGCCGAGGACGTCGTCGACGTAGGCGCGCACGGCCCCGACCGCGCTGTTGGCGACGAACAGCCGCGCCGGGCCGAGGTCGTCGACGGCCAGGATCCGCGGCGAGTCCGGCCCGACGAACCGGTGGACGCAGTGCGCGACCTCGCGAGCTTCCCGGTAGGCGCGGGCCAGTGCGCCGGGTTCGCACACCGACGACACCCCCACCGCCAGTTGCCCCAGCGTCCGGCGCGTGGCCCGCCGGACCGCCGCCTTCACCCGCCGCACCACCGGCCCGTCCCCTGCCTCGACGAGCAGGAGCACGCCTTCCGAACCGCGGGTGCCCAGCACCTCGGCGCCGAGGATCTCCTCGACCTCGGCGGCCAGCGCCTGCTCGTCGGCGGGCGAACCGAGCACGTACGCCAGCACGCGCCGGGCACGGACGTCGACGCCGAGGTATTCACCGCTGCTGCGCAGGTCGTCCATGGTGGACGAGCCGCGGACGAGCTGGCGGGCCAGCGACGAGCGGGCGTTCCAGGCGACCGTGGCGACCCGCCGCTGCAGGGCGAACTCGGTGCCCAGGTGGCCGGCCGCCCGGTGCGCGATCGTCCGGTCGGCGGGCCGGAACGCGGACGGGTGCTCGACCAGGACGAGCCTGCCGAACGTTTCGTCGCGATGGGTGGCCGGGACGACGAGGTGGCGGTGGGTGAGGCCGTCGAGCCGGGCGGGCGCAAGACCTTCGCGGACGCCGATCTCGTCGAGTGAGCGCATCCGGATCGGGCTCGCGCCGGGCGGGCTCGCCGAGGCGACCATCCGGTCCCGCACGTCGTAGAGCACGGTCACCTTGCCGGTCAGCTCGGCGCAGCAGCGGACCAGCGCGGCCAGACCGCCGGGGACGCCCACCAGGGCACCGAGGTGTCGTTCGGCGGCCAGTTCCGCGGATCGCGCCTCGTGCTCGGCGACCGCCGCGCGGACGACCTCGGCGAGCGCGACAAGGCGGTCGAGCGCGTCCCCGTCCGCGCCGTCCACGACCAGGGCGGCGGTTCTGCCGAGGGGAACGGCGAACTCGCCGTCCCGGATCGGCGGACCGGCGTTCACCAGCCGCACCCGGCCGGTCCCGGCGATGACCGGGGCCTGTTCGAGCACGGCGCGCAGGAGCTCCGGGCTCACGGCCCTGGCTCGGCGAGTTTGGCCCGGATGTCCTCACGCAGCAGGTGCTTGCGCACCTTGCCGGTTGCGGTGAGCGGCAGTTTCTCGACCAGCTCCAGCCGTTCGGGCAGTTTCGGGGTCGCCAGGTCGCGCCCGCGCAGGTATCCGGTGAGCTCGTCGAGCGTCGGTTCCCGGCCCGCGGCCGGCACGACGTAGGCACAGACCCGCTCGCCCAGCCGCTCGTCGGGCATGCCGACAACGGCGACCTGGTCGACCGACGGGTGGTCGGCAAGCAGATCCTCCAGCTCGCGGGCGCTGATGTTGAGCCCGCCGCGGATGACGATGTCCTTGAGCCGGCCGGTGACGCGAACGTAGCCGTCGGGGTCCATGTAGCCCAGGTCGCCGGACCGCGAGTAGCCGTCCGCGGTGAACAGCGCCGCGGTCTGTTCCGGGTCGCGGTAGTACTGCAGCATGTGACTGGGCCCGCGGTAGGCGATGTCGCCCTCGGTGCCGCGCGGCACCTCCTCGCCCAGCGCGTCGACGATCTTGACCGACGCCCCGGCGAGCGCCGCGCCGTCCGAGGTGGCGGACCGCTCCGGCGGGTCGTCGACCGTGCACATGGTCGTGAGGAAGTTCTCCGACCGGCCGTAGAGGCTCAGCACGCGGCAGCCTTGGAACTGCTCACTCGCCCGATGCACGATCGTGCCCGGGATCGGCGAGCCCGCGCACACCCACAGCCGCAGGCTGCTCGCGTCGTGGCGGTCCGGGTCGTAGGCGGCGGTGAGCATCTGCAGGAACGGTGTCGCGGTCACCGCCGCCGTGCACCCGTGCTTGGCGATGCGCTGCAAGCCTTCCTCGGGTTCCCACGCCTCCATGAGGTGCGACGACGCCCCGGCCAGCATCGGCAGCACGACGCTGGTGACGAGCCCGGTGCTGTGGGTGATCGGCGACGGTCCGAATTGGACGTCGTCCTCGGTGTAACGCACGCTCCTCGCGATCGCCGCGGCGCTCGCGCGCAGGGTGTTGACCGTGTGCAGGCAGCCCTTCGGCCGGGAGGTCGTGCCGGAGGTGTAGACGATGAGGAACGGCTCGTCCGGCGAGGGCGGCGCCGTCACGTCGGCGTCCGGCACGTCCATCAACTCGTCGAGGGCGACGGCGCCCGCACCGCGGACGACGACCAGTTCCTCCAGGTCCGGCAGCTCGGCCCGGAGCCCGCGGAACATCCCGAGGTGGTCGAACCCCTTGAACTCCGCACAGGTGATCGCGACCTTCACGCCGGCGTGGCGAAGGACGTAGCCGACCTCGGCGCCCCGGTAGATCGGCATGATCGGCACGAGAATCGCCCCGAGCCTGCTCACGGCCAGTGCGATGACCGCGAACTCGGTCCAGTTCGGCAGCTGCACCGCGACGCGATCACCCCGTCCGACACCCAGCCGGCGCAGCCCCGCCGCGAGGCCGGCCGCCTGGTCACGGACGGCCGCGTAGGTTCGCGCCGACGTCCCGTCCGACACGAAAACCTTGTCGCCGTGGGAGCGGGCACGTTCGTCGGCCAGCTGGGCCAGGCCGCCCTCCTGCCAGTAGCCCGCCTGATAGAAGGCCCGGATGTCGTCATCGCCGTAGCGGTCCTGCACGGTCACCGTTGACATGTGCTCGCCTCCGCGGGAGTGCCCCCTCGCCTAATTGGGTCCGACTTTAGAATTGTCGGACCAAAGTTGCAAGGGTCTCGCCTCGCGCCGCCCGCGGGACTCATAGGCACCGGCCGGAACGATGCGCCAGCCCGAGTCGGTCCGGGTCTATGAAACGCGCGGCGTTGAGTCAATCCGGGAGCAGGGGATCAGCCTGGACGGGATGGTGCTGGTCACGGCCAACCCCGCCCACCGGGCTCGCGAACTGGAGTACGCGCTGCGGCAGTCAGGCGCGGTGCGCCTGGTGCACGCTGACGCCTACCGCGGGCGCGGTGCCGCCGGCGATGACGACGGAGATGTTGGTGGCCAGCGCGGTGCCGGTGTAGCGGACCTCGTCGGGGAACAGGCGGGGCGTCAGGGTGAACGAGGCGACCTGCCGGAGGGCATGTTCACCATGATCGCGACGTAGCCGAGAGCGGCCAGCCCGAGGTTGCCGATGTCCATCAGCAGGAACGCGGGGTAGGTGACGATCGCGTACCCGGCGAGCCCGATCGCGGCGACCTTGAACGTGCCGACGCGGTCGGCGAGCCGTCCGGTGAACGGGCATCAGCGCCACGGCGAAGAGGGTGACGCCCGCAGTGATCCAGTACTGAAGGTCGATTCGACGTAGGCCGCGCCCTGGACGGACGAACGACGGGCGGGGGGACGCGCGGCGAACTTGACCGGCCCGGCACCGTCCACTTCGGATTCGAGTACCAGTCCGTTGTGGCGAACCTGCGGGTCGTCGAACTGGAACCGCAGGTCCTCGGCGACCGCCGAGTCCTTCTTCGCCACCCTCAAAACCGAACTACTCCACCACCACACCTGGCCCACCCGAACCGCCGCCACTCCAGCCTCAACTACCAAAGCCCAGCAACCTACGAAACAACCGCAGCCCGACCGCCCTACCAAACCCGTCCACCAAAACGCCACGGGATCAAACGCCCGCCTCCACCCCGACCTGAAGACCTCTCAACCGGGTCTCAGCATCGGCCGCTCGGTTTCTCATTGCCTCGTGGTCCGCCGACCTCCGCTCCCCCGCCCGAGAGCCAGCCGCGCCACCGAAGTGCGATCGGCGCAGCCACGACGTCGCCTTGCGGTAGTTGACGGTCCGGGGGTGCTCAGCAAGTCAGCCCCTCCGCCCGGCCCGCCCGTCGGTGGTCAGCACGCCGTCGACCCGGCGCGGGATGCCGAGCGGGTTGCCGTCGCGGAGTGCGGCGGGCAGCAGCTGCTCGGGCACGTCCTGGTAGGTGATGGGGCGCAGGAACCGCCGGATCGCCGTGGCGCCCACCGACGTGTGCAGGACCGCCGTCGTCGCGGGCCACGGGCCGCCGTGGTGCTGCGACCACGTCACCGCCACCCCCGTGGGCCAGCCGTTGTGGATGAGGCGTCCCACCCTGGCTCCGAGCGCCGCCACCACGGAAGCGGCAGCGGGGTCGTCCGGCTCGGCGTGCACCGTGCCCGCCAGCGACCCCGGGACCCTGCCGAGCGCGGCCGCGAGTTCCTCCTCCGTCGAGTAGGTGACGAGCACCGTCACCGGGCCGAAGCACTCCTCGGTCAGGACGGCGGCGTTGGCCAGGAACGTCCGGGCGTCGGCGGTCACCACCTGCGGGGCCACCCGGTGCCCGCCGCCGTCCTGCTCCGGCCCGTCCAGCAGGGCGCGCACTCCCGGAACCTTCAGCAGTCGTCGCAGGCCTTCGCGGAATCCGCCCTCGATCCGTGCCGTGAGCAGCGGGCCGACCTCCGCCGCGGCCACCCGCTCCGCCACCCGGCCGGGCAGACCGGCCGCCTCGGGCACGAACACCAGACCGGGCTTGGTGCAGAACTGCCCGCTGCCGAGCATCGCGCTGCCCGCCAGACCGTCCGCGATCTCGTCCGGCCGGGCCGCGGCCGCGGCGGCCGTGACGACGACCGGGTTGATGCTGCCCAGCTCGCCGTAGAACGGGATCGGGTCGGGACGCGACATGGCGACGTCGAACAGGGCCCGGCCACCGCCGGGTGAGCCGGTGAACGCGACGGCGGTGACCGCCGGATCCGCCACCAGGGCCCGGCCCGCCGCCTCGCCGTGCACCAGGGTCAGCACGCCCTCGGGGGCGCCGACCGCGGACAGGGCGCCGGCCAGGATCTCCGCGGTGCGCACCGACAGCCCCGGATGCCCGGGGTGCGCCTTGACGACGACCGGGCAGCCGGCGGCGAGTGCGCTCGCCGTGTCACCGCCTGCCACCGAGAAGGCGAACGGGAAGTTGGACGCGGCGAAGACCGCCACCGGCCCCAGCGGGACGAGCATGCGGCGCAGGTCGGTGTGCGGGGGCACCGCCTCCGGGTTCGGGCTGTCGAGGGTGGCCTCGCAGAACGCGCCGTCCCGGAGCACCTCCGCGAACAGGTCGAACTGCGCGGCGGTGCGGGCGAGCTCGCCGGTCAGGCGCGGCACGCCGAGCGCGGTCTCGGCATCGGCCAGCGCCACCAGCTCGCCGGAGTGGTCGCGCAGGGCCTGGCCGAGATCCGCGAGCAGCGCGGCGCGCTCCGGGAAGGAGAGCCCGCCCAGCCACGGCGCGGCCTGCGCCGCCCGCGAACACACCTCGCGGATCTCCTCCGGTGTGGTGTCGGCGATTTCCGGGCCGATCGCGGCTCCGGTGCGGGGATCGACAGCGCGGCTCATCGGCCACCTCCTCCGGTCACGGGACAGCGCAACGGTTTCCCGGCCAGCGCCCGTTCGGCCTCCTCCGCGGCCAGCCGTTGCAGCGCGGCCAGCGAACTGTCCGAATAGAACGCGGCGTGCGGGGTGAACAGGATCTGCGGCAGCTCGCGCAGCGGCGAGTCCGCGGCGAGCGGTTCGGGGTCGAAGACGTCCAGCGCGGCCGCGGCGACCCGGCCCGCCCGCACCGCCCCGGCGAGCGCTTCGTGGTCGACCAGCCCGCCACGCGAGGTGTTGACCAGCACCGCACCCTCGCGCATCCGGGCGAACGCCGCGGAGCCGAGCAGGTGCCGCGTCCGCGGGGTCAGCGGTGCGTGCAGCGAGACGGCGTGCGACTCGCGCAGCAGCGTGTCCAGGTCGGTGACGGTGAGCCCGTCGGCGGGCTCGGCGTAGGGGTCGTGGGCGAGCACGCGGAACCCGAACGCGGCGAGCCTGCGGTGCACGGCGAGCCCGATCCGGCCCAGGCCGACCAGTCCGACCGTGGTGTCGGCGAAGCCGGGAATCGAGCCGAGATCACTCGGGGCGCACCAGCCGGTCTCGCGGATCCGCCGGTCGTAGGCCGGGATCTTGCGGAGCAGGGTCAGCAGCAGGGCGACGGTGTGGTCGGCGACGGTGTCGCTGCCGTAGTCCGGCACCGTGGCCACCGAGATCCCGCGCGCCTCGGCCGCGGCGACGTCCACGTTGTCGTAGCCGATGCCGTAGCGGATCACCGTCGCGCCGGGCGCCATCGCCGCGAGCACCGCGTCGGTCACCGGGGCGAAGTTCACGAACGCCACGTCGGCGCCGGCCACCGCCTGGATCGTCTCGTCCTCGCTGCGGCAGGCGTGCACCGTGAACTCCGCGCCGAAGCGCTCGGCCACGGCCGCCTCGTCCGCCACCCCGCCGAAGGCGTGATCGGTGACGACCACCCGGGTCACGAGACCACCTCCGCCGCGCTCCGCAGCAGGCCGCGCCCGGCGAGGTTGGCCATCAGCGCCCGGATGCCGAAGGTCCAGTCCTCGGCCGCTTCCGCGGTGGTGACGACGTTGACCAGCGTGCCCAGCGCGGGCGAGCTTATCGCGACGACATCGCCCTGCCGGTGGGTGAAGCCCTGCCCCGGCTCGCCGCGGTCCTCGGTCGGCGCGAACATCGTGCCGGTGAACAGGACGAACCCGTCGGGGTAGCTGTGGTGGGCGCCGTGCGCGTGCCGGATCAGGTCGGTGAGGTCCCGGCTGATCTCGCTCACCGGGTTCACGCCGTGCAGGGTGAACCCGTCGCCGCCGGTGATGTCCAGCGCCACCTCGGTGGCTCGCGCGTCGTCCAGCGTGAAGCCGTCGTCGAACAGCCGCAGGAACGGGCCGATCGCGCAGGAGGCGTTGTTGTCCTTCGCCTCGGTGAGCAACAGCGCGCTGCGCCCCTCGAAGTCGCGCAGGTTCACGTCGTTGCCCAGGGTCGCGGCCACCGGCGTGCCGGACGAGCTGACCGCGAGCACCAGCTCGGGCTCCGGGTTGTTCCAGGTCGAGCGGGCCAGCACGCCGATCTCGGCGCCGGTGCCGACCGCGGACAGGACGGGCGCCTTGGTGAAGATCTCCGGGTCCGGACCGATGCCGACCTCGAGGTACTGGGACCACAGGCCCTCCTCGGCCAGCACCTCCTTGACCCGGGCCGCCTCCGGCGATCCGGGCCGCAGCTGGGCGATCCGGCCGCGGACCACCTCGGCGATGCGGGACCTGATCTCCTCGGCCCGGGCGGGGTCTCCCTTCGCGCGCTCTTCGATCACGCGCTCGAGCATGCTGCGGACGAACGTCACGCCGGCCGCCTTGACGACCTGCAGGTCGACCGGGGCCAGCAGGTGCGGGGCGGTCCGGTCGCGCCGCAGGGTGGCGTCGATCAGCGCGGACAG
Organism: Amycolatopsis sp. 3B14; assembly: GCF_050958625.1. Lineage (NCBI taxonomy): Bacteria > Bacillati > Actinomycetota > Actinomycetes > Pseudonocardiales > Pseudonocardiaceae > Amycolatopsis > Amycolatopsis sp. 3B14. The sequence continues at coordinate 216,029 of NZ_JBHZEN010000003.1, read as the reverse complement.
CTCCCAGTGACCGCCGCCCTCGTGCCCGCGGACTATCGAGACCGCGTCGGGCCGGTCCAGCAGCTCGGAGACCGTCGGAACGACGTGGGTGAGGTCCACGGCGCGGTCACCCCGGATCGCCGCGACGCACGGCCCGCCGACCGCGGGGTCGAACACGCGGGCCACCAGGGTGGCCCGCTCGGCGTCGGCGGGGAGCACGGCCCCGGCGTAGGCGTGCAGGTTCATGGATTGACAGCCCTCCTCGTCGCGCCCACACGGGCGCCATCAATGTCCTATCATCGTACAAAGATGCCGTCAACGCACCGGTTCCATCGCCACACAGGCGGCGCGGCGCGCCGCAACCCGCCTGCTTTGTCGTACGATCGCCGAATGGCCGAAGCACTCCACAAGCGCCTGTCGGAAACGCTCGCGGACAAGCTGCAGGACGAGATCGTGCGGCTGGCGCCGGGCGAGCGCCTCCCGACGGAAGCCGAGCTCGCCCGCCGCTTCGACGTCTCGCGCACCGTGGTGCGGGAAACGGCCCGGCTGTTGATCCAGCGTGGACTGGTCACGGTGAAGCCCGGACGCGGCATGACGGTCGCCGAGCTGGACGGACGGCTGATCGCGGAGCAGTACGGCCTGCTGATGCGGCGCAGCGAGGGCTCGTTCGCCCAGCTCCTCGAACTGCGCCTGGTGCTCGAGGTCGAGATGGCGCAGCTGGCCGCGGCCCGGCGGACCGAGCAGCACCTCGCCGACCTCGAGGACGCGAACCGGCGACTGGCCGACGCACTGGACCGGCCCGAGGCCCGCGACGAATTCCTGGACGCCGACCTGCGGTTCCACGAAATCGTGGCGCAGGCGAGCGGAAACCCGTTCTTCTCACTGGTGATCGGCCCGCTCAACGGGTTCCTGCGGGACACCTACCGCACCGGGCCCGGTTACCCCTCCGAAGCGGCCAACACGCTGGAGGAGCACGTCCAGATCGCCGAGGCCATCGCCGCCGGCGACCCCTCCCGTGCCCGCTTCGCCACCGAGAACCACCTGCGCCGCGTCATGCGGCACCGGGACCGCCTGCTGGCGGAGAAGCAGCCGATCCCCACCCGCACCTGAACCGGCGCGATCACCCTCTTGCGCGACACGCGACTCCCGCTCTAAGGTCCGATTATCATACAAAGATCGCACCGCCTGCGCGGCGAGAGTCCGCGCGCATCAGGGAGTTGAGGCAATGCAGCCCGATGAGCCCGTGCTCGTCTGCCGGAACTTCGTCGCGGGAACCTGGCGGGACACCACGGGACCGGGAATCGACCGGACCAACCCCGCCACCGGCGAGGTGGTCGCGGTAGCCCCGCGCTCCACCGCCGCCGAGGTCGACGCGGCAGTCCGCGCCGCCGCCGACGCCTTCCGCGGCTGGCGCCGCACCGTCCCGGCCGAGCGCGCCGCGTGCCTGCACCGGCTCGCGGAAGCCTGCGCCGGCCGGGTGGACGACCTCGCCACCGCGATCACGCGCGAGCAGGGCAAGCCCCTGGACGAGGCGCGCGGCGAAGTCCGCAAGTTCATCGCCGCGCTGCACTACTACGCCGAAGAGGCCACCCGCGTCTACGGCCGCACCATCCCGAACGACGCGCCCGGGTTCACCAGCATCGTGGAGAAGGAACCCCTCGGCGTCGTCGCGGGGATCGTGCCGTGGAACTACCCGATCGAACTCATCGGCTGGAAGCTCGCCGGCGCCGTCGCGGCCGGCTGCACGATCGTGCTCAAGCCGTCGGAGTACACCCCCGGTTGTGCCCAGGTGCTGTCGGAGTGTCTCGCCGGGACGCTGCCCCCGGGCGTGGCCAACATCGTGTTCGGCGACGGCTCCACCGGGCAGGCGCTCGTGGCGCACCCCCAGATCGCGAAGGTGGCCTTCACCGGCTCGATGTCCACCGGGCAGGCGCTGTACCGGGCGGTCACCGGAATCACCGGGCTGTCCCTGGAACTCGGCGGAAGCTGCCCCATGATCGTCACCGGCACGGCCGACGTGCCCGACGCGGTGCGCGGTGCCACCCGCCGCGCGTTCCGCAACGCCGGCCAGATCTGCATCGCGATCAACCGGATCTACGTGCACGACTCGGTCTACGACGAGTTCGTCGACGGGCTCGCGGCCGCGGCGGACGCGCTCACCGTCGCCGACGGGCTGGCCCACCCGTCCGCCGACGTCGGCTCGCTGACGATGGACGAGACCTACCGGCGCACCCTCGACCACATCGCGGACGCGGACAAGCGCGGCGCGCGGATCGTGGCGGGCGGCGGCCCGCTGGCCGGTCCCGGATTGTTCGTGCGCCCCACGGTGATCGCCGACGCGCCCGACGACGCGCTCGTCATGACCGAGGAAACGTTCGGTCCCGCCGTCGGCGTCGCCCGCTTCACCGACCTGGCCGACGCGATCGACCGCGCCAACCGCGTCCCCGGCGGCCTCGCCGCGTACGCCTACACCAACGACACCCGCGAAACCTTCACGCTCGCGGGCGACCTGGACTTCGGCAACGTCGCCATCAACAACGTGGACGCCGGGATCATCAACGCGCCCTACGGAGGCCGCCGCGAGAGCGGGTTCGGTTCCGAGCACGGGCCCGAAGGCCTCGAGTCCTACCTCCAGCTCAAGCACGTGAGACTCCGCCACGGCGCGCGATGACGCGCCGGACAGCGCAACGACGCGCGGGAAAGGACAACAACATGCTGATCGGCATCGACCTGGGTACCTCGGCGTGCAAGGTCATCGCGGTGTCACGGTCGGGTGAGGTGGTCGCCAAGGTGCTGCGCCACTACCCGGTGCACACCACCAATCCCGGCTGGGCCGAGCAGGACCCCACCGACTGGTGGGCGGCCACCGACGACGCGCTCGCCGCCGTCACCGCGAGCCTGCCCGACCGCGGCCGGGAAGTGACCGGGATCGGCCTGTGCGGCCAGATGCACGGGCTGACCGCGCTGGACGAGACCGGCGAACCGCTCCGGCGGGCCATCCTGTGGAACGACCAGCGCGCCGCGCGGGAGTGCGAGTGGATCACCGAACGCGCCGGCGGTCTGGACGAGCTGCTGCGCATGACCCGCAACCGGATGCTGCCCGGCTTCACCGGCTGCAAGATCGTGTGGTTCCGCGAGCACGAACCGGAACTGTTCGCCCGGACCCGCCGCATCCTCAACCCCAAGGACTACCTGCGGCTCCGGCTCACCGGCGAGTACGCCACCGACGTGTCCGACGCCTCCGGCACCGGCCTGTTCGACGTCGCGAACCGCCGCTGGTCCGACGAGCTCCTGGGGCTCCTCGGCATCGACCGCGCACTGCTGCCCGACGTCGTCGAATCCGTCGAGGCCACCGGCACCGTGCTGCCCGGCCTCGCCACCCGGTGGAACATCCCCGAAGGCACACCGGTGTTCGGGGGCGGCGGCGACGCGGTCATCCAGACCACCGCGATGGGCCTGCTGGACACCGGACCGGTCGGGTTCACGATCGGCACCGCGGGCATCGTCGCCGGCGGCGCGTCCCGGTGCCCGGACAACCCCGGTGGACGGGTGCAGGTCTCCTGCGGCAACGAACCGGGACGCTGGCACGTGATGGGGGTGTCGCTCAGCGCGGGCGGCGCCCTCCAGTGGCTGCGCGACGCGCTGGCCCCCGCCACCGCCGCCGACCCGGTCACCCTGGAACGGCTGTCCGAGCTCGCCCGCGAAATCGGGCCTGGCTCGGAAGGCCTGTTGTTCCTGCCGTACCTGCTCGGCGAACGGTCCCCGCACGTCGCCCCCGAAGCGTCGGCGAGCTGGGTGGGACTCACCCCGATGCACCACCTGGGCCACATCGCGCGCAGCGTGATGGAAGGCGTCGTGCTGAACATGCGGGAGATCCTCGAGGTCTACCGGCAGGCCGGGCTGCCGTGCGACCGGGTCGTGGCCTCCGGGGGCGCGACCAAGGAACCGCTGTGGCTGCAGATCCTCGCCGACGTCCTCAACCGGGAAACCGTCACCGTCACCGGGGTGGCCGAAGGCGGCGCCTACGGTGCCGCGCTCGCCGCCGGGGTGGGGATCGGCTGGTGGCGGGACCTCACCGAGGCCGTCGGCATGCTGGCCGTGGAGCAGACCTTCACGCCGGATCCCGCCACCGTCGCCGTCTACGACCAGATCTTCCAGCGGCACCGGCACCTGTACGAGGGCCTGCGCCCGCTGTTCGCCGAAACGGTGCCGGCGTGACGCGGGCGGTGGTGCTCGACCTGGACGGCACTCTGGTCGACAGCGCCCCGGACATCGCCAGGGCACTCACCTCCGCCCTGACCGCGCACGGCCTGCCCGGGATCGACGCCGATCGGGTCCGCGGCCTGCTGGGCGGCGGCGCCGCGGAGCTCGTCCGCGGCGCGCTCGACGCCGTCGGCGGTGATCCCGCGCTCGCGGGTCCGGTGCTGGCGGCCTACTCCAGTGCCTACCGGGCCGAACCGGCCGCGGCGACCACCGTGCACGCCGACGCCCACGAAGCACTCCAGGCGTTGCGGGACAAGGGAATCCGCGTGGGGGTGTGCACCAACAAGCGCACCGGCCTGTCCCACGACGTCCTCGCCGCCACCGGGCTCGCCCCGCTGGTCGACGTCGTCGTCGGCATCGACGCGGTGCCCGCGGGCAAACCCGACCCAGGGCACCTCGCAGCCGCGCTCACCGCGCTGGACGTCGCCCCCGCCGACGCGCTCTACGTGGGCGACACCGGCATCGACGCGCTCACCGCACAACGCGCCGGAGTGCCCTACCGGCACGTGTCCTGGGGGCACCCGCTCCCGGGCGTGACCACCATCGACACCTTCGGCGCACTGGCCGAGGGCTTGGCGGACAAGGAGTTCCATGCAACCGAGCAGTGACCAGGACCGGGCGAAATGGGCGGCCGGTGTCGGCGCCATCGAAACCTACGTGCACGACGGGATGAAGCTGGGCCTGGGTTCGGGAACCACTTCGCACTGGTTCGTGCGCGCGCTCGGCAAGGCGGTGGCCGACGGCCTCGACGTCGTCGGGGTGCCCACCTCCACCGCCACCCGGGATCTCGCGATGGAGGTCGGCGTGCCGCTGACCACGCTCGCCGAGGCGGTCCGGCTGGACCTCACGATCGACGGTGCCGACGAGATCGACCACGACGGCGCCATGATCAAGGGCGGCGGCGCTTGCCTGCTGTGGGAACGCATCGTGGCCGACGCGTCGGACCGGATGGTCGCGGTGGTGGACGACAGCAAGGTCGTCCCGGCGCTGGGCGCGTTCCCGCTGCCGATCGAGGTCATCCCGTACGAGTGGGAGTCCACGAAACGCTCGATCGCCCGGTTGCTGGACAAACTCGGCCTTCCCGCCGCCGAACTGGCGCTGCGCACCCGTGACGGGGCGCCGGTCGTCACCGACAGCGGCAACTACCTCATCGACGCCCACCTGAAGTCCATCGCCGACCCGCTGGCGATCGACGCGCAGCTGAACTGGATCCCCGGCGTGGTGGAGAACGGCCTGTTCACCGGAATCGCGGACGAGATGGTCGTCGGCCGCGCCGACGGCACCTACGACGTCCGCGACTGCGGGACCGCACCCACCGCACGCCCGTCCACGACCCCGCGAGGTGACCGATGACCAGCCCGACCCTGCCGGTGTTCTCCCTGGCCGGCCGCACGGCGATCGTGACCGGCGGCGCCCAGGGCATCGGCGAAGCCATCGTCACCGGGCTGCGCGACTCCGGCGCCCGGGTGTTCATCTGCGACATCAACGACGAAGCCGGCAAGGCCACCGCCGAGCGGCTCGGCGTCGAGTTCGTCGCCGCCGACGTCACCGACTCCGCCGCCGTGGAAGCCGCGTTCGACCACGTCGTCAGCGCCGCCGGGCGGATCGACATCGCCGTGAACAACGCCGGCATCGTGCACAACCACCCCAGCGAGTCGCTGTCCGACGGCGACTGGCGCAAGGTGCTCGCCGTCAACCTCGACGGGGTGTTCCACTGCTGCCGCGCCGCCGGTTCCCGGATGCTCGCCCAGGGCGGCGGGAGCATCGTCAACACCGGCAGCATGAGCGGGCACATCAGCAACTTCCCGCAGCCGCAGGCCGCCTACAACGCGGCGAAGGCGGGCGTCATCCACCTCACGAAGTCACTGGCGGGCGAATGGGCCGGCCGCGGCGTCCGGGTCAACTCCGTCTCCCCCGGCTACGTCGGCACCGAACTGACCCAGCGCGGGATGGACAACGAGGAGTGGCGCCGCGCCTGGCTCGCGGGCACCCCGATGAACCGGGTCGCCACGCCCGCCGAGATCGCCCCGGCGGTCGTCTTCCTGGCCTCCGACGCGGCCGCCTTCTGCACCGGCACCGACCTCGTCGTCGACGGCGGCTACACCGTCTGGTGACCCGCCACTGATCCAGTCCGCGCCACCCGCCCGGCGGCACGTCCGCCGGGCGGCGTTGCGCCCTGCCCGGAAACGGGCACGAAACCACTTCAGGAGAACTCGATGGGGAGCATCTTCCTTTCCGAGCTGATCGGCACGGCGCTGCTCGTGCTGCTCGGCTGCGGGGTTGTCGCCAACGTCGCCCTCACCGGATCGAAGGGATACGGCGGGGGCTGGCTGCTGGTCAGCTTCGGCTGGGGTCTCGCCGTGTTCGCGGGCGTCTACACCGCCGCCCGGTCCGGGGCCCACCTCAACCCCGCCGTCACGCTCGGGCTGTGGATCGCCGGGCAGGACTTCGCCCCCGGTGTCGCCGCCGACCTCCCGCACGCCGCCGTCTACGCGGCCGGGCAGCTCACCGGCGCGATGGCCGGCGCCGTCCTCGTCTACCTGTGCTACAAGAAGCACTTCGACGCCGAGACCGACGCCGGCGCGGTACTGGGCGTGTTCGTGACCGGGCCGGCGATCCGCACCCCCGCCTGGAACGTCGTCACCGAAACGATCGCCACCTTCGTCCTGGTCTACGTGGTCCTGCTCCTCGGCGGAACACCGTCCGGCCTCGGCCCGCTCGCCGTCGCCCTCCTGGTCGTCGGGATCGGCGCCTCCCTCGGCGGCCCGACCGGCTACGCGCTCAACCCCGCGCGCGACCTCGGCCCGCGCATCGTCCACGCCCTCCTGCGGCTCGGCCGCAAGACCGGATCGGACTGGGCGTACGCGTGGGTCCCCGTGGCGGGGCCGTTCCTGGGTGGTCTCGTGGCGGGCTTGGCCTACCACGTCAGCCCGCTGCCGCTGTGAGGCCAGGCCGACAGGAACGTCAGCTCACGCAGGTCGAGCACGACCGCGGCCGGCGGTCGTGGCCCGCCCCGGCGGAATCGTGCGGCGCGCACTCGGCGCGGGATTCACCGACGGTTCCGTTTCGGACCCGTCGGGCAGCGTCGAGTTCCGGTGCGGCAAGTGCTCGCTCGCCGACGCCGCGGCCGCGCACGTCGACATTCGGGCCGGGCACACGCGCGGACGTCGGGTCCTCTCGCTGCGCGGAGGCCCCGCGAGTGCGGGACCTCCGCGCAGCGCCACGGTCAGAGCACCGCGCGCAGGTGCTCGACCACCGCCCGGTGGATATCCGCGCCGCGCGGGATCGCGGCCGTGGCCCAGTACGCGGCGTGGACCAGGCCGTCCATGCGCACCGCGCGGGCGTCCGTGCCGGCCGCGCTCAGGGCGTCCGCGAAGGCCTCGCCCTCGTCGCGGAGTGTGTCGTACTCCGTGGTGACCACCAGGGTCGGCGGGAGACCGCTCAACTCGTTGCGATCCAGCGCCAGCCGCGGGTCCACGGCGTCCTCCGGGCTGACGCAGTACTGCGCGCCGAACCACCGCAACGCGTCCAGGTGCAGCAGGTACCCCTCGGCGTACTCGCGGCGTGACGCGGTGTCGGCCACCGGGTTCACCAGCGGGTAGACCAGCGCTTGGGCGCGCACGGCCGGCTCGCCCTCGTCGCGGGCCCGGATGACCGCCGACGCGGCCAGGTTGCCGCCGGCGCTGTCCCCGACGACCGCGATCCGCCCCGGGTCGCCGCCGTGCGCGGAGATCTCCTTGGCGGTCCAGCGAAGCGCGGCGAACACGTCGTCGTGCGCGGCGGGGAACTTCGCCTCGGGCGCGAGCCGGTAGGTGACCGACACGACGACGGCTTCGGCGTCGAGCGCGAGGGCGCGCACGGGTTCGTCGACGACGTCGAGACCGCCCGCGACGAACCCTCCACCGTGGACGTACAGCACGACCGGGAACGGCCCGTCCCCCGGTGGCACGTAGATCCGCGCGCGGTGGGCCGGGTCCGGCCCGTAGGACACCTCGCTCGTCCGGGAGAAGCCGCGCTTGGGTTTCTGCAGCCCGGTGAACGACGCGATCGTCTCCCGGGTGGCCTCGAGGCCGATCTTTTCGAACGACTGGAAACCCTGCTGCGCCAAGCCGTCGAGCAGAGCGCGGACAGCGGGATCGAGTGGCATGACTGCTCTCCTTCAGGCGAAGACGCGGGAAGCGGACGACAGGGTGAAGCCCTCGTAGCCGGCGGCGACGACCTCGTCGCACTTGGCCCGGTAGGCCGGGGCGCCGCCGAGGTAGACCAGCACGCGGCGCGGTTTGCCGGGGATGTTGTTGCCCATGTACCAGGACGTCGGCGAGTCCGGCAGCAGCGTCGCCTCGGCCAGCTCGTTGGTGTGCGCCACCCACGCGGCCTCCGCCGACGGCTCCGGCTCGATGACGTCCAGGCCCCGCTCCCGCAGGTGGTCCAGGGCCGCCACGGTGAAGTCGACGTGGTCCTCGATGGCGAGCGGCATGTTGTAGAGCACCGACGGGCTCTGCGGGCCGGTGATCATGAACAGGTTGGGGAACCCGGCGGCCATCAGACCCAGGTAGGTCTGCGGCCCGTCGGCCCAGTGGTCGGCCAGCCGCAGCCCGCCGCGGCCGGTGATGTTCATGGCCAGCAGCGGCCCGGTGCACGCGTCGAAGCCGGTGGCCAGGATCAGCATGTCGAAGTCGTGCTCGGTGCCGTCGGCCAGCCGCACCCCGGTCGGGGTCACCGCGGCGATCGGGTTGCCCTTCACGTCGACCAGATCGACGTTCGGCCGGTTGTAGGCCTCGTAGTAGTCGGTCTCCAGCGGCGGCCGCTTGGTGCCGTACGGGTAGCCCTCCGGCGCCAGCAGCTCGGCCTTGGCGGGGTCGTGCACGCGCTCCCGGATCCGCTCGCGGATGTAGGAGGCGACGGTGTCGTTGGCGGCCTTGTCGAACAGGATGTCGCCGAAGGAGTCGATGAACAGCCGAAACCCGCCGCGGTTCCAGCGGTCGTCGAACACCCGCCGCCGCTCCTCCGGCGACACGGCCAGCGCCGAGGGCTGCACCTCGGAGTAGGGCACGCCGAGGAAGTGGTTGCGCGAGGCGTCCCGGATGGCGCGGTAGTCGGCCTTCTCGGCGGCCTCCTCATCCGGCCGGGTCGGGTAGTTGCCGATCGGGGTGGCGTAGTTGGGGGTCCGCTGCAGGACGGTGAGGTGGCCGGCGGTCTTGGCGATCTCGCTGATCGCCTGGATGCCGGACGAGCCGACGCCGATGATGCCGACCCGCTTGCCCTCGAACGACACCTCGTGGTGCGGCCAGTTGCCGGTCATCAGGACCTCGCCGGCGAAGTCCTCGACACCCGGGAACTCGGGTTCCTTGGGCACGGACAGGGTGCCGGCGCCGGAGATGACGAAGCGGGCCCGGTGGGTCGTCCCGGCGCTGGTGGTCGCGGTCCACATCGCGTCGGTGTCGTCCCAGGTCAGGGACACCACCCGGGTGTTGAAGCGGAAGCTGCGGCGCAGGTCGTAACGGTCGGCGACGTGCTCCAGGTAGGACAGGATCTCCGCCTGGGCGGGGAACCGCTCGGTCCAGTGCCACTCCTGCTGCAGCTCGTCGTCGAACGAGTAGGAGTAGTGCACGCTCTCGATGTCGACGCGGGCGCCGGGGTAGCGGTTCCAGTACCAGGTCCCGCCGACGTCGCCGGCCGCGTCGAAGCCGATGACCTGCATGTGCCGCCGGTCGCGCAGGACGTGCACGGCGTACAGCCCGGCGAATCCGGCGCCGACGACGATGGCGTCGTGGGTGGTCGGCTCGGTTGACACCACTGATCCAGCCTCCTCGATGGTTCGGGTGTGATCGCCGCTACAGGCTGCGGCCGGCCGGAGCGGACGGGACAGGGTGAAACCACCCCATTCGCCACCCCATCACTGCCCGGGAGGCACCCGCGTGTCCTACCGTTGTCACGCGGTGTCCAGCGGCGGGCGGCGAGATCGGAGGCGTCATGGGCGACGGTGCCCCTGGGGGGCCGCGGCAACCGGCGGCGGCGCTGACCAGCTTCGTCGGCCGCAGGCAGACCCTGGCGCAGCTGGAGTCGGAGCTGCGCGCGCACCGGTTGGTCACGGTCACCGGGCCGGGCGGGGTGGGCAAGACGCGCACCGCGATCACCGTCGCCGGCCGCCACGGCGGTGTGCGCATCGTGGAACTGGCCAGCGTCACCGACGGCACGCAGGTCGCGCCCGCCGTGGCCACCGCGCTCGGCGTGCCCGACCAGTCCAACCGGGACGCCGTCGACCGGATCGCCGACCACCTCGCCGGCGCCGCCGTGCTGCTGGTCCTGGACAACTGCGAGCACGTCCTGCACGCCACCGCCCGGCTGGTGCTGCGCCTGCTGGCCGAGCTGCCGGGGCTGCGGGTGCTCGCCACCAGCCGCGAGCCGCTGGGGATCGGTGGGGAACGGGTCCACCTGCTCGCGCCGCTGGCCGTGCCGGAGGAGAGCGACGCGGCGGGCACCGGCGCCCTCGACCACGTGCCCGCGGTCCAGTTGCTGGTCGACCGGGCACGCGCGGTGCTGCCGGACTTCGCGGTGACGCCGGAGAACCGCGCGGCGGTGGTGGCGCTGTGCCGCCGGCTCGACGGTCTGCCGCTGGCGATCGAGCTGGCCGCGGTGCGGCTGCGGTCGCTGTCGGTGTCGCAGGTGGTGCAGCGGCTGGACCGGCGGTTCCACCTGCTCGCAGGCACCGACCCGGCCGCCGATCCGCGGCAGCGGTCGCTGCGCGCGCTGATCGACTGGAGCCACGACCTGTGCGCCCCGGACGAGCGCCTGCTGTGGGCGCGGATGGCGGTGTTCCCGGCCTCGGTGGACCTGGAGACGCTGGAGCGGGTGTGCGGGTTCGGCGACCTGACCGGGGACCGGCTGTTCGACGCACTCGACGGTCTGGTCGGCAAGTCCGTCGTGGTGGCCGACCGCAACGGCGAGCAGGTGCGCTATCGCCAGTTCGTGACGCTGCGCGAGTACGGCGCCGAACTGCTGGCCGCCTCGGGCGAGGCGGACCTGCTGCGGCGGCGGCACCGCGACCACTTCGCCTGGCGCGCCGCGGAGTGCGTCGGCCGCTGGTGCGGCCCGCACCAGGCGGGCGACCTGGCGCGGCTGCGGGAGGATCACCCGAACCTGCTGGCCGCCCTGGCGTGGTCGGCCGACACGCCGGGCGAGGCGGCGGCCGGGGCACGGCTGGCGTCACTGCTGCGCTACCACTGGATCGCGGGCGGCTTCCTCAGCGACGGCCGCCGGTGGCTGGAACGCCTGCTCCCCCAGCTCGAACCCGGCAGCCCGGAACGGGGCGAAGCGTTGTGGGCGGCCGCGTGGGTCGCGCTGATCCAGGGCGATCGCGGGGTGGCCCGGACCTACCTGAAGGAGTGCGCGGTCATCGCGGACGCACTCGAGATGCCGGGGCTGCGGGGGCACGTGCGGTTGTGGCGGGCACTGCTGAACCTGTTCGAGGGCGATCTGCAGGCCGCGATGGGCCTGTACCGGCAGGCGATCGCGATCCACCGGCGCGGCGGGGACACCGGGCTGGCGCTCACCGCGTCCTTCCAGCTCGCGATGGCGCAGGCCTACGCCGGCCGTCCACGCGAGGCGCTGGCGACCTGCTCGGCGGTGATCGAGGAGGCCTCGGCCGTCGGGGAACGCTGGAACCGCGCGTACGCGCACTGGGCGTCGGCGATCAGCCACCTGCACCTGGGCGAGGTGGCGGCGGCGCGCACGGCGATCGCCGCGGCGATGCGCATCGAACAGGATTTCCGCGACGGCGTCTGCACTGCCCTGTGCACGGAGGTGTGCTCGTGGGTGGCGGCGTCCTCGGGTGATGTGGCCGACGCCGCGGCGCTGGAAGGGATGGCCGCGTCGGTGTGGCACCGGATCGGCACGTCGCTGGAGGCGTTCGGACCGCACGCCGCCCGCGAGGGGCGGCGGCACTACGCGGCGGTGGACTCCGCGCTCGGCCCGGCCGCGGCGGCGATCAGGGAGGAGCACGCCGGCGTGACGCTGCCGGAGGCGGTCCGGCTCGGCCTGGACCTGGTGGTGTCCCAGAGCGGGCGGAGCCGCCCGGCGCCGCGCGTGCCCGACTCGCCGTTGACCGCCCGGGAGCGGGAGATCGCCACACTGATCGCGCAGGGCTTGAGCAACAAGGCGATCGCGGCCCGGCTGACGATCTCACCGCGCACAGTGGACGGTCACGTGGAGCGGATGCTGCGCAAGCTGGACTTCACCTCACGCACGCAGATCGCGTCCTGGGTTTCGGCGAGCAGCGCGGTGCAGTGATCGAGGTGGCGACGACCGCTCGTCCACCTCGAAGCCGGTGGCGCTGACGTTCTTGCTGTGACTTCGAGGCCGCCTCGGCCGGCGGTCGTCAGCTGATGTTGTTGCGGCGTTCGAGAAGAACGGTGTCGTGCCAGGCGCCGTCGCGCTGGGCGATGCGTTCGCGGATGCCGATGGTGCGGTAGCCGGCGGAGTGGTGCAGGGCGAGGCTGGCGCGGTTCTCCGTGAAGACCGAGGTTTGCAGGGTCCAGTAGCCGGCTTCGTCGAGTGCGATGACTTGCCGGCGGATGAGGGCTTTGCCGATACCCCGGCCGCGGTGGCCGTCCGCGACGTAGATCGACGTCTCGGCGACGCCCGAGTAGCACTCGCGGGTGGAGACCGGTGTGGCGGCGGCCCAGCCGACCACAGCGCCGTCGATCTCGGCCACCCACCGCTGCCCCGCGATCCATTTCGCGTCGAGGGTGGCGCGGCTGGGGACGGTGGTCTCGAAGGTGGCGATGGCGGTGTCCATGCCTTCGCCGTAGATGCGGCGGACCGCGGGCCAGTCGTCGTCGCGCAGGGCCCGGACGGTGACGTCTGCGGGCACGTCTTCCGGGCAGCACGGACGCGGCGCGAGCAGCCCCATGACCGCGTCGGCGGCGTGCGGGAGGCCGGCGCAGCAGGCCGCGTTGACCGTGACGATGGTGGCGGTGCCCTCCTTGCGGACCTGCACGAACCCGACGTCGGCGAGCTTGCGCACGTGGTGCGAGCACGTGGACTGGCTGATCCCGAGCAGCTCGGTCAGGGCGCCGACGGTGATCCCGCGGGGCGCGGTGGCCACCGCGTGCAGCAGCCGCACCCGGGTCGGCTCGGCCAGGCAGGCGAACCAGTCGGCGTAGGTGGCGGCTTCCCCGTCCGGCAGGACCTGGGCCTGGGGGTCCACAGTCGTCGTCATGCCCCCGAGTGTATCGACCTGAATCGATGGTTGCTTCGATCGACGCCGGTCGATAGAGTCTGCCGCAACGGTGCTCAATCGAGCTGGATCGATGAAAGGGGTCGGGATGAGCGAGCTGCCCGTCGTGGTGGTGGGGGCCGGGCCGATCGGGCTCGCGGCCGCCGCCGAGTTGCTGGAGCGGGACCTGGAGCCGCTGGTGCTCGAACGCGGGCCGCAGGCGGGGGCGTCGGTGGCGCAGTGGAACCACGTGCGCTTGTTCTCGCCGTGGTCGGAACTGGTGGCCCCGGCGGCGGGTCGGCTGCTGGAGACCACCGGCTGGGAACGCCCCGCCGCCGACGGCTACCCGACGGGGCAGGAATGGGTCGCGCGTTACCTCGCCCCATTGGCGGCCGCGCTGGGCGATCGCGTCCGGCTCGGCGCCGAGGTGGTGGGCGTGGCCCGCCGCGGCCGGGACCGGGTGGTCGACCACGGGCGCGACACCGAGCCGCTGACGGTGCACGTCCGGCACACTGACGGCCGCGAGGAGCTGATCACCGCGCGGGCGGTGGTCGACGCATCGGGCACGTGGACCCAGCCGAACCCGCTGGGCGGCGACGGCCTCCCGGCCCTGGGCGAGCGGGCCGCCACGGACCGCATCACCTACCAGGTGCCGGATCTGCAGGACCCGGCCGTGCGCGTCCGGTTCGCCGGCAAGCACGTCGCTGTCGCGGGCAGCGGGCACTCCGCGCTCACGGCGCTGGTCGCGCTCACCGGTGTGGAGGGGACGCGGATCAGCTGGATCCTGCGCCGCGGCTCGGTGGGCAACACCTTCGGCGGCGGCGAGGCCGACCAGCTGCCCGCTCGCGGCGCGCTCGGGCTGCGCGCCAAGGAGGCCGTGGAGTCGGGGCTCGTGCGGGTGGTCGCGGGGTTCCGCACCGAGGCGGTGGAGCGTGACGAGCAGGGGCTGCTGGTGTTGCGCTCACTGGACGGGGGAACCGTGGAGGGCGTGGATGAGGTCGTCGTGGCGACCGGGTTCCGGCCGGACCTGTCCTGGCTGTCGGAGCTACGGCTGGAGCTGGACGCGACGCTGCAGGCGCCGGTCGCGCTCGCGCCGCTGATCGACCCCAACGTGCACTCCTGCGGCACCGTTTACCCGCACGGCGCGAAGGAACTCGCGCACCCCGAGCCGAACGTGTACCTGGCCGGGATGAAGAGCTACGGCCGCGCACCCACGTTCCTCGCCATGACCGGCTACGAGCAGGTGCGCTCGATCGCCGCCGCACTGGCCGGGGACCACGAGGCGGCCGCGCGCGTGGAGCTGGTGCTGGCCGAGACCGGGGTGTGCGGCGGGGCGGGCCTGTTCGACGAGCCCGCGGCTGACGCCTCGGCGGGCGGGTGCTGCGGCGCCCCGGCCGAGCCGGAGCTGATTTCGCTGTCCGCGCCGCCGGCGAACCGGTGACGGTCGCGGTCTCCGCGCAGCCCGACTCGGTGCAGTGAAAGGGTTTTCCTGTCATGCCTGACGCCGTTGTGATCGGCGGCGGCCAGGCCGGTCTCGCCTCGGTCCACGCCGTGCCCGTGGGCTCGAGCCCGTCCTGCTCGAGGCCGGTGACGAACCGGTCGGGTCCTGGCCGCACTACTTCGGCGTACCTGGCCCGGCGGCTGCTCACGCGGTGAAAGTGAGCTGCCGCCGGTGGAAGGCGAAATGCCGGGCCGGATACCGGTAGACGTCGGCCAGGGTCATGCGAGGCGTGAAGAACGGATCCCAGCGCACCGGGTAGTGCATACCGCGCGCGAGGTCGGCTTCGGCGGCGCGGTCGAGGCTGCGGTGCAGGGAAGCGACGATGCGGTCGAACCACCAGCCCATCCACCGCGGCCCGAGCAGGCCGCCGCCGCACGAGCCCAGGTAGTTCACGACGTCGAACGGCGCCGCCGCGGCATCGAGCGCCCGGGCGAACCCGCGGCTCACCGGATCCGGCAGGCGCCCGACCACACGCACCAGCAGCTGCAGAGCCCGCACGACCTGGTAGCCGAACAGCATGTGGAACAACAGTTGCCGGTTGGTCCAGCGGGTGCCGCGCGACGGCCGGCGCATGTCGGCGGCCGTCGCGGCGGCCAGCAGCGCGTGGAAGGCGGCGCGGTCGCGTTCCCACTGCTCGTGCACCGCTCGCCGATCCATCGTCCGTCCCTTCCCGGCCCAGCGTGACACCGCCGGGTCTCAGCCGCAGCAGCCACCGTCGGCAGAGTTGATGACCAGCGGCAGCTCCCGCCTCGCCACCGCCTCGTGGGGTTTGGTGGCGCGGACGATCGCGGAGTGCATGTTCTCGGCCGCTTCGTGCGTCGGCGTGATCTCGACGCCGGTGAACCCGGCCTCGGCCAGCCCCTCCCGGTACTCCGCGAACGACAGCGCCCCCGCGATGCAGGCGGTGTACTCGCCGCGCTCTGCTCGCTCGCCGGCCGTCAACTGGTCTTCGGCGACGACATCGGAGATGCCGAGCCGCCCGCCGGGCTTGAGCACGCGGAACATCTCGGCGAACACCGCGGGCTTGTCGACCGACAGGTTGATCACACAGTTGGAGATGATCACGTCGACCCGGTTCGCCGGGAGCGGGATCGCCTCGATGTGCCCCTTGAGGAAGTCGACGTTGGCCGCCCCGGCCTTCTCGGCGTTGGCCAGCGCCAGAGCCAGCATCTCCTCGGTCATGTCCAGCCCGTAGACCTTGCCGCCCGGCCCCACCCGCCGCGCGGACAGGAGGACGTCGATACCGCCGCCGGAGCCCAGGTCGAGCACCGTCTCCCCCGCCCGCAGCTCGGCCACGGCCAGCGGATTGCCGCAGCCCAGGCTCGCCAGCACCGCTTCCGTCGGCAACGACGACCGCTCCGCTTCGTCGTACCAGCCGCCGGTCAGATCGGGCATCTCGCTGGAGCATCCGCCGCCGCAACACGACGCCACCGCTCCCGCGCTCGCCCGCACCGCGGCCTCCGCATAGCGCTCGCGCACCTGTTCACGCAGCTCCCGTGCCTGCTCACCCATCCCGAACACCTCCACACCCGAGGATCGATGCCTGTCGATGAAAACCGTGCTCCTCTGAATCGATGGACGTCAAGATAGAGGTTTGTTTAGATAGAGGAATGTCGAAGCAGTTGCCGCTCGCGGAGGACGCCGCCTGTTGCTCGCCGCTCGTGCGCGAGCCCCTGTCCGAGCCGCAGGCCGCGGAGCTCGCCCGGGTGTTCAAGGCGGTCGGCGACCCGGTGCGGTTGCGGCTGCTGTCGCTGATCGCCTCGCACGACGGCGGTGAGGCGTGCGTGTGCGACCTGACCGGGGCGTTCGAGCTGACCGGCCCGACCATCTCGCACCACCTCAAGGTGCTGCGTGAGTCCGGGCTGATCACCGGCGAGCGGCGGGGCACCTGGATCTACTACCGGGTCCAGCCGGAGACGCTGGCCCGCCTGTCCGCCGTCCTCACACCGGCGGCGGTGACCGCGTGACCACCACCGGCGTCGCCGGCAGACTGTCCACCCTGGACCGCTACCTGCCGGTGTGGATCGGCGCCGCGATGGTCCTCGGGTTGCTGGCCGGGCGCTGGATCCCCGGCCTGGAGACCGGGCTCGACGCCGTGGCCGTCGACGGGATTTCGCTGCCGATCGCGCTCGGTCTGCTGGTGATGATGTACCCGGTGCTGGCCAAGGTCCGCTACGACCGGCTGGGCTCGGTCACCCGCGACCGGAAACTGCTGTGGCCCTCGCTCGTGCTGAACTGGCTGATCGGCCCGGCGCTGATGTTCGCGCTGGCCTGGCTGCTGCTGCCGGATCTGCCCGAGTACCGCACCGGCCTGATCATCGTCGGCCTGGCCCGCTGCATCGCCATGGTCGTCATCTGGAACGACCTCGCCTGCGGCGACCGCGAGGCCGCCGCCGTGCTCGTCGCGCTCAACTCGGTGTTCCAGGTGATCATGTTCGGCGTGCTGGGCTGGTTCTACCTGTCGGTGCTGCCCGGGTGGCTCGGTTTGGACACCACGACGCTGAGCGTGTCCGGCCGGCAGATCGCGAAGAGCACGCTGATCTTCCTCGGCATCCCGCTCGTGGCCGGATACCTCACCCGCCGTTTCGGCGAACGCGCCCGGGGGCGCGACTGGTACGAATCCCGGTTCCTGCCGCGCATCGGGCCGATCGCCCTGTACGGGCTGCTGTTCACCATCGTCGTGCTGTTCGCCCTGCAGGGCAACCAGATCACCAGCCGGCCGCTCGACGTCGCCCGCATCGCGCTGCCGCTGTTGGTCTACTTCGGACTCATGTGGGCCGGGTCCTACGCGCTGGGCACGGCGATCGGCCTGAACTACGAGCGCACCACCACGCTCGCCTTCACCGCGGCGGGCAACAACTTCGAGCTCGCCATCGCCGTCGCCATCGCGACCTTCGGCGCCACCAGCGGCCAGGCCCTCGCCGGGGTCGTCGGCCCGCTGATCGAGGTGCCGGTGCTCGTCGCGCTCGTCTACGTCTCGCTCGCCCTGCGCCGCCGGTTCACCACAACGGAGATCGCCCGATGACCACACCCGAAGTCCTCTTCGTCTGCGTCCACAACGCCGGCCGCTCCCAGATGGCCGCCGCGCTGCTCGACCACCACGCCGCCGGGCGGGTCACCGTGCGCTCCGCCGGCTCCGCCCCCGCCGACACCATCAATCCGGCCGTCGTCGAAGCCATGCGCGAAATCGGCCTCGACCTGTCGAAGGAATTCCCCAAGCCGCTGACCACGGATGCCGTGCAGGCCGCCGACGTGGTGATCACCATGGGCTGCGGCGACGCCTGCCCGGTGTTCCCCGGCAAGCGCTACCTCGACTGGCAGCTCGAGGACCCGGCCGGCAAGGGCGTAGACGCCGTGCGACACATCCGGGACGAGATCGACCGGCGCGTCCGGGCGCTGCTCACGGTATTGGTGAGCAGCTGATCAGCGGGAACGCCCGCGGAGGAGCTCCGCGGTCCGCGCGACCGCCGCCGCGCGCTCGCCGCGGTTGATCGCCAGCGCCCGGACCACCGGATCGTCCGGGCCGCGACGAGCCTCGATCTCGGCCATCCGGTCCTCGAACGAGACCGGCTCGCCCCACGGACTGGTGCTCATGTCGCAGTACCACAACGCGTCCCGCATCGGCCCGCGCTCGTCCGGGAACTCGGCGAGCTCGCTGGCCAGCCCGCTCAACGAGGCGACGGCCGCCGCGCCCGAGTGGTGAGCGACCAGCGCGCACACCCGCGACGGGACGCCGAGCCGGGCCAGGAACCGGGCGCCGTCCAGCGAGTGCAGCCCGGTGGCCGACACCGGACTCGCGTACCCGATGTCGTGCAGCCACGCGGCCGCGACCAGCACCGCTCGCTCGGCAGGCGGCAGGACCGGGACACCTCGCCGGCGCGTCCGGCCACTCCCCGGGTGTGCTGCCAGCGGCGCGGCAACTCCCCGGCCAGCAGAATCTCGGCCGTGCCGCGCGCCCAGTCCACGAGATCCACGGTCGGTGAGTAGGGCGCCACAGGCGTCGCGCGCAGCCGCGCCCGGACCGCGCGTTCCACCAGAATCGGGACGTAGGCCCGCACCGGGGCGTCGTCGAACCGGGCGAACTCGCGCGCCACCCACTCGTGCACCACACCGGGCGCGAACTGCGGCCGTTCCAGGCGCAGAAGCCCTTCCAGCCGCCGGATCTCCTGCTCACCCCGGCGCCCGTGGGCGATCTTCTCCAGTGTCCCGGGCACGTGCTCACCCCTTCTCCACACGACCCGCGAACGCGGCCGGAGCCACCGACCCTGCCAGACGGCTACCCGCGAGTACAGCGCGCTACCCCAGCGAAGTGACCTTCGTCCTCGCCCGCGATGCTCAGTCCGCGCGGAGACCGCGCCACACGAGGTCCACCAGGTCCGCCGTCTGGCGCTGCCAGTCGTCCTCGGGGTCGAGGTGGAGCAGGCCCAGCAGGCTGCGCATCACGGTCTCGACGTCGACCCCGGGCCGCACCAGGCCCGCCTCGGCGCCGGCCTCCAGCAGCGCTTGCATCGCCTCCCGGATGGACTGGACGGCGCTGGCCGGCAGCGTCCCGCGCTGCGCCGTCGCCTCGGCCAGCGCCTTCGCCAGCCCGCGCTTGGTCATCATGTACGGCGCGAGGTGGTCCGTCACCCAGGTCCGGAACGCCCCGGCCGGGCCGGCGTGCTCCAGCAGCTCCGGCACCACCTCCAGCAGGTGCCGGACCTCCCGCTCGTAGACGGCCAGGATGAGGTCCGCGGCCGCCGGGAAGTGGCGGTACACCGTGCCGACGCCGACCCCGGCGCGCTTGGCGATCGCGTTGAACGACACCTCCCCCGACTCGGCGAGGGTCTGCGCCGCGACGGCGAGGATGCGCTCGTGGTTGCGGCGGGTGTCGGCACGCCGTGGGCTGACCGAACCCGTCGTCATTGGTCCCTCCCTCGCCGTTCCGGTGCCGCTTCACCGTAACCCGCCCACCTGGAGCTGCTCCGGGCGTACTCTTCGTTGCGAAGCGGATTGTAATCCGATACCGTCGAGAGCAAGCGGATAACTATCCGCTCCGTTTCCGGACCCACCACGCCGTCAGGGAAGAGACCCAGTGGACATCTCACTCGAAGTGAACGGCCACCCCGAACAGCTGAGCGTCGATCCCGGCGTCACGCTGCTCGACGCGCTGCGCGAACGGCTCGGGATCACCGGCCCCAAGAAGGGCTGCGACCGCGGCCAGTGCGGCGCCTGCACCGTGCACGTCGGCGGACGGCCCGTGCTGTCCTGCCTCACCCTCGCCGCCACCGTGACCGAGCCGGTCACCACCGTCGAAGGTCTGTCCACAGGGGACGAGCTGCACCCCGTGCAGCAGGCCTTCGCCGACCAGGACGCCCTGCAGTGCGGCTTCTGCACGCCGGGGCAGGTCATGTCCGCGGTGGCCGCCATCGAACAGGACGTCGCGGACGTCCGCGAGTTCATGTCGGGCAACCTGTGCCGCTGCTCGGCCTACCCGAACATCGTCCGGGCCGTGGAGCAGGCGAGGAGGGCCGATGCGAGCCTTTGAGCTGACCGCCCCGGCCACCGTCGCCGAGGCACTGGACCCGTCCGGCACCTTCCTGGCCGGCGGCACCACGCTCGTCGACCTGATGAAGCTCGACGTCCTGACCCCGCAGCGCGTCCTGGACATCAACGGGCTGCCGCTGCGCGGCATCGACACCGGTGACGGGCTGCGGATCGGCGCGCTGGAGCGGATGGCCGACATCGCCGCGCACCCCGGCGTGTACCCGGCGATCTCGCGCGCCCTGCTGCTCAGCGCGTCCCAGCAGCTGCGCAACATGGCGAGCATCGGCGGCAACCTGATGCAGCGCACGCGGTGCACGTACTTCCGCGACGTGACCACGCCGTGCAACCGGCGCGAGCCGGGCAGCGGCTGCCCCGCGCTCGACGGCGCGAACCGGATGCACGCGGTGCTCGGCACGAGCGACAGGTGCGTCGCCACCCATCCCAGCGACGTGGCGGTCGCCCTCGTCGCGCTCGACGCCGAGGTCCGGCTCGCCGGCCCGGACGGCGAGCGCACCGTCCGGATGACCGACTTCTACCGCACGCCGGGCGATACCCCGCACGTCGAGCACGACCTGCGGCCCGGCGAGCTGATCACCGAGGTGGTCGTGCCGCGGCTGGACTGGGCCACGCGCTCGACGTACGTCAAGGTGCGGGACCGGCAGTCCTACGAGTTCGCGCTCTGCTCGGCCGCGGTCGCACTCGACGTGCGGGACGGGGTCGTCGCCGACGCGCGGGTCGCGGCCGGCGGCGTGGCCACCGTGCCGTGGCGGCTCACCGCCGTCGAGGCCGCCCTGCGCGGGAAGCCGGCGACCGAGGAGTCGTTCACGGCCGCCGCCGCGCTCGCCACCGACGGCGCGCGGCCGCTGTCGGAAAACGCTTTCAAGCTGTCCCTGCTGCCGCGGACGATCGTCCGCGCCCTGCTCGAAGTCACCGAGGGGAGCCGCTGATGCCGGCACGCCTGGACGCGCCACTGAAGGTCACCGGCGGCGCGAAGTACGGGGTGGACCACAACTTCCCGGACATGGTCTACGGCTACATCGTGGTCAGCACGATCGCGCACGGCGAGATCGAAAGCATGGACGTCACCGCCGCGAAGAGCGCGCCGGGTGTGCTCGGCGTGTACTCCCCCTTCGACCCGCTGGTGCTGAACCAGGTCACGATGCCGATGTTCGGCGAGACGTGGGTTCCGCTGCGCGACCGGCAGGTCACCTACGTCGGCCAGCCCATCGGGTTCGTCGTGGCGGAGACGTTCGAGCAGGCGCGGGACGCGGCCATGCTGGTCGAGGTCACCTACCGGGAACTGCCCGCGCTGACCTCGCTGGAGGACGGGCTGGCCACGGCCATCGAGGCGTCGCCAGGGCACGTGGACGCGCCGCCGACGCTCAGCGTGCTCGAAGACGGCGTCGAGTCCATCGAGGACGCGATCGCCGCCAGCCCGGTGGTCGTCGACGCGACCTACCGCACGGCGTCGCAGAACCACACGCCGATGGAGCCGCACTCGGCCGTCGCGGTCTGGGCCGACGACACCCTCACCGTCTACAGTGGAAACCAGGGCGCCCACCTGCAGGCCATGGAGCTGGGGATGGCGCTGGGGCTGGACCCGGCGGCGGTGCGGGCGGTGAACCCGTTCGTGGGCGGCGCGTTCGGCGGCAAGGGCCGCACCTCGGCACCCGCGTTCCTGGCGGCGGCCGCGTCCCGCGCGCTGGGCAGGCCGGTCAAGGCGTCGCTGACCCGCGAGCAGGTGTTCACGGTGACGGCGGGCCGCGCGGCGACCGTGCAGCGGATCACCCTGGGCGCGGAACGGGACGGCACGCTCGTCGCGCTGCGGCACGACTCGTGGTGCAGCACGGACACCGCGCGCTCGTTCATCGAGCCGACCTCGCACGGCACGTCCCGCGAGTGGTACGCGACGCGCAACCTGCAGATCAGCCAGCGGATCGTGCCGCTGAACCTGCCGCCGACCACGTTCATGCGCGCGCCCGGCGAGGCGCCCGGCTCCTTCGCGCTGGAGAGCGCGATCGACGAGCTGGCCGACGCGCTCGGCATGGACCCGATCGAGCTGCGGCAGCGGAACAACTCGCTCGCCCCGCCCGGCAAGGACCTGCAGTGGTCGAGCAAGCACCTCGACGAGTGCTTCCGCATCGGCGCGCAGCGGTTCGGGTGGGCCGACCGCAGGCCGGGCGGCCGCACCGACGGGGACTGGCTGGTCGGCATGGGTGTGGCCGTGGCGATGTTCCCCGCCCTCCGGTTCCCCGCGTCGGTCGGGATCACGCTCAACGCGGACGACACGGCCGACATCGCGACCAGCGGCGCGGACCCGGGCACCGGCCTGCTGACCGTGCTGTCCTTGGTGGGCGCCGAATCGCTGGACATCCCGGCCGACCGGATCACCCCGCGCCTCGGCGACTCGGCGCTGCCGCCGGGCGGGATGTCCGGCGGGTCCACCGCCACCGCGAGCGCGGGCACGGCGATCATGGCGGGCGCCGCGCAGGTGATCGACGAACTCCTCGCGCTGGCCTCGGCTCCCGGGGCGCCGTTCGCCGGTGAGGAGGTCACCTACGCCGACGGCCGCGTCCACGGCGACGGCCGGTCGATGACCTTCGGCGAGGTGCTGCGCGCGGTGGGCAGGCCGAACCTCAGCGCGGTCGGGTCGTCGGCGCCGGGCGAGGAGCTGACCAAGCACTCGTTCAGCTCGTTCGGCGCGCAGTTCGTCGAGGTCCGGGTGCACCGCCTCACCCGCGAGGCCCGGGTGTCGCGGATGCTCGGGGTCTTCGACGGCGGCCGGATCATCAACGACAAAGCCGCGCGCAGCCAGCTCAGCGGCGGCATGATCTGGGGCGTGTCGGCGGCGCTGCACGAGGGTTTCGAGGTGGAGCGCAGCGGCCGGTTCGCCAACGCCGACCTCGCCGGCTACCTGATCCCCGTCAACGCCGACATCCCGGACATCGAGATCGAGTTCGTGGAGTACCCGGACACGCTGCACAACGACCTCGGCGCGCGGGGCCTCGGCGAGATCGGCACGGTGGGCGTGGCGGCGGCGGTCGCCAACGCGATTTACAACGCGACCGGCATCCGGGTCCGCCACATCCCGATCCGGATCGAGGACCTGCTGGACTGACCCACCCGGTTTCGATGAGCGCGGGCCGGCCGGTGCACTTCACCGGCCGGTCCTGTCGCGCGCGGATCAGGCTCCGGGGCGGTTCCCGGTGGGGATGGTGATCGGCGTGGTCGTCGACGACCCGCCCTTGTTCAGGAACAGCATCGCGATCGCCCGGATGAACTGGTCGAACATGTAGAACCCGGCGGGCGCGACGGGCAGCAGGCCCTCCCGGAAGGCGATGTAGGCGGGCCAACCGGCGCGGATCAGTCCGGCCGCCGCGTAGTCGCGCTTCAGCCCGAGCCAGTCGCCGATCTCGTCGCTCAGCACGTAGCGCACGAACTCGTTCAGGAACCCGCGCGTGACGCCCAGGTCGATCTGCGCGGTCAGCCCGAGCAGGTCCTCGGCCAGCTCGTGGCCCTCGAACGTCGGCGCGAGCAGCGGGGTGAGCACCGACGCGGACTGCGCGTCCGCCTCGGCCCACGTCTTCGGGATGAACTCCTCCCGCACGCCGAGCAGGTGGATGGCGACCTGCCACGAGTGCAGGAAGGCCTCCTCGTCCGCGGCCGACATCGGGACCTTCCACTCGATCAGCTTGCGGTGCACGAAGGTGCCCAGGCTGTGGAAGGTGATCAGGATGTCGCCGTTGCTGATCGGGATCTGCTTCTGCTCGTCGGCCACCGCCCGCCAGTGCGGCGACTGCGGCAGCAGGTGCCGCACCGCGGCGTGCACCAGGCGCGTCTTGTTGGCGGTGACCACGAACTGGCCCGACGGCTCGAACGCGTTGAGGTCGCTCAGGTCGTAGCCGAAGGTGAACGTCTTCGCCGCGCGGTCCTGCATGTCCGCGCCGCCCGCGGACCAGTAGACCGACTTGGCCTCCCGCGGGATGACCGTGCTCATGATGCCGCTGCCGAGCCCGTACAGCATGAACAGGTAGGTGTCCTTGCGCCGGTTGAAGTCCGCGGCGCGGCGCAGCTTGACCGGGTCGGCCCAGGCGGGCAGCTTGTTGGCCTTCTGCAGCCAGGCCGACAGTTCGGCGGGCAGGCCCGCGGGCAGTGGGTCGCTGTTGTTCACCCACGACGCCATCGCGGTGTTGACCGCCGGGATCCGGCCCTCGGCGAAGAGCCGGGCCACCACGGCGTCCACCTCGTCGTCCCAGACCCACCACGGATCCGCGCCCGTCCCGGTGCCGGCCACCGAGCCGGCCGGGGACCACGCCCACGCCGGCGTGGCGCTCGCCGAGCCGACCAGACCCAGGGCGACGCCGAGCGACAGTGCTTTCCGTCGATTGAGATTGGTCATTTACTTACCCAGCTTCCTTGGTAGGTTTCGTGCGGCGTTCGTTGCCAGTTCGGAGGGAGATTTCTCATTAACATATCGAGCACGCAGGCCGGTCGGCAAGAGGAGCTGCGTGCGGCGTGGTTGACTGGCGCGTATGGCCCAGTTCCCGCGTACGTCCGCCGCACGGTGACCGCAGAGCCGGCCGCGGCCGTCCGGCCCCGCAACCGCAGGCAGCTCATCGTCGACGCGGCCGGGCGCGTGTTCAGCGAGCGCGGCTACCACGCGGCGTCGATGGAGGAGATCGCCGCCGGCGTCGGCATCACCGCCGCCGCCCTGTACCGGCACTTCCCGAACAAGTACGCGTTGTTCGCCGAGTGCGCGGACGTCATGGTCGACGGTCTCCTCGCCGCGCTGGACGAGGTGCCGGACGGCGCGCCCCTGGCCGACGTGCTGGCGGCCGCCACCCGCGTCACCGTCGCCCACCGCGCGTCCGGCGGCCTCTACCGGTGGGAGTCCCGCTACCTCGACCGCGCGGACCGGCAGGTGCTGCGGGGCAAGTTCGCGCGCGTCGTCGAGCGGGTGGCGGACGCGGTGCGGCGCGAGCACCCGCGGCCCGGCGAGCACCTGCGGGCCGTGGCGGCGCTCGGCGCGATCGGGTCGATCACGATGCACCACACGTCGATCGCGCAGCGGCGGCTGGAGGACGAGTTGCAGAGCTGCGCGCTGCGCGTGGCGGCGGCCGATCCGGAGGCGAGCACCGCACACGCGGTCGAACTCCCCGCGCAACCCGTGGCGCGGACCCGGCGTTCGGAAATCCTCGCGGCCGCCGTGCCGCTGTTCGAACGGGACGGGTTCGCGGCCGTCACCAACGGCCGGATCGCCGAGGCCGTCGGCCTGGTCCCGTCCGCGCTGTACCGCTACTTCCCCGGCAAGGCCGACATCCTCGCGGCGGCGTGCCTGCAGGCCGCGGCGCTCCTGACCCAGGCGGTGGACCACAACCTGCGGGGGGTGACGGATCCGCGTGACGCGCTCGCCGCGCTGACGGCCACCTACGTGGCATACAGCTTCGAGTACAACGCGCTCACCACCGTCGCGAACGCCGAGATCGTCGGGCTGCCGGACAACCTGCGGCGGCCACTGGTCGCCGCGCAACGGGACCACATCGCGGTGTGGGAGCAGCACCTGCGGACGGTGCGGCCGGACCTGGACTCGCGGCAGGCGCGGGTGCTGGTGCACGCCGGTTTCGGCGTGGTGGTCGAGTCCGGGCGCCGGTTGCGGTGGGAGGACAGCCCCGCGCACCGCGCCGCCGTGTCGGCGCTGGTGCTCAGCGCGCTGGGCGCCTGATCCTGGGCGCCTAGATGAGTAAGTCCTAACTTTGGGTGGGGTGTGGAGACCAAGATCGACGAGCGTCAGGCTCTGATAGCTGTGCTGGATCAGGACCGCGGCCTGCTCCACGAGCGGCCCGGGCTGCTGATCCTGGCAGACAAGGGCTACCTCTCCCGAGAGCTGGACACCTACCTGACCGACCACGGGGTGCATCTGCTGCGCCCCTCCGACCGCAACCTCGTCAATCGGTCAACGCCACCCTCAACCTCACCGCCGCCATCTGGCACAACCGCGCCACCGGCCAACCCACAACCGGATCCCTGATCGCCTACGACCACTAACCAAGATCGGAATTACTCAGCTAGACGGGCCGGAGCACCGGCGCGACCGGGCGGCGCGTGTGCAGGGCGGCCGGGACCTGCGCGACCGCCAGCGCGGCCGTGACCTGGCCCGGCGTGGCGCCGAACGTCCTTGCCACCGCCAGCGACCGCCGCGCGTCGAGGGCCGTGGACCAGGTGATGATCAGCGTGTTCACCACCGCCAGCACGACCAGCGCGACGTTGACGGCCACGACCGTGCGGTCCGTCTGGCCGGCGCGGAGGTTCGCCAGGGTGGTGCCGCCCAGGTCGTAGACCTCCTGGGGCTGCGCCCGCAACGCCAGCGCCGCGCCGAGCGCGATGCCGACCGTGGCGATGCCGGCGGCACTGAGGACCGCCCGGCAGGGCCAGCGCGCGACCAGGCGGAGCCCGAGCAGCAGCGGCACCGGCAACCGCCCGGCCAGCGCGGTCAGCCCGGCCGCGTGGTCGGCGGGCCGGGGCGACGCGGACAGGGCGGGCACGGTGGCGGTGCGCGCCGCGCGCAGCGACGGCCCGGCGGCGCTCGCCAGCGCCACCAGCACGGCCAGGACCAGGACCGGGAGCACGGCCGCGGCCGTGACCGGGATGTCGGCGTCGAGCAGGCCCGCGGTGGGCCCGGCGAGCGCGGGGGTGACGAACCGGCCGGCGACCACGCCGAGACCGGCCGCGGCGAGACCGAGGACGAGGTACTCGGCGAGCAGCACACCGGCCACCGCACCGGGCATGGCGCCGACCGCCTTCAGCAAGCCGACCCGGCGGACCTGCGACTCCGCCCGCGTCGCGGCCAGCACCGCCGCCCCGGCGACGGCGCACACGGCGAGCAGTGGCGCTGTCAACCGCGCAGGGCAGGGAACGCGCGGCGCACCTCGGCGTGGAGGCGGGGGAACCCGCTGCCGAACGCCACCGTGGCGTGGAACAGGGTCTCCAGCGCCGCCGCCAGCGGGTCAGCGGCGGCGGCCGACCGGACCGCGGGCAGGGCCGCGTGCTGCTGCGAAATCCGGTCGTGACGGCCGTCGAAGGACGGCAC
Organism: Amycolatopsis sp. 3B14; assembly: GCF_050958625.1. Taxonomy (NCBI): domain Bacteria; kingdom Bacillati; phylum Actinomycetota; class Actinomycetes; order Pseudonocardiales; family Pseudonocardiaceae; genus Amycolatopsis; species Amycolatopsis sp. 3B14. The sequence goes on along the minus strand of NZ_JBHZEN010000003.1, from coordinate 188,456 downwards.
CGTGGTGAAGACCACGCGGGCGTCGCGGTGCAGCCGATCGAAAACGGCGGCGTGGTCGTCGAACGGGGGCGCCGCGACGCCGTCCCCGAGTGCGGCGAGCGCCGGGGCGACCCAGTCGAGACCGCTCAGGCCGGCCTCGTCACAGGCCCGGCGAGCCAGCCACACCGCGACGGCGCGCTGGGTGGCCTCGTCGAGCTGCTCGATCGCGTCGGTGAGATCCCGGTCCAGCCGCGCCAGGACGAGGCCGCCGTTCACGCGCTTGAGCCGTTCGCCCGGGGGCCGGCCGCCCCACCGCTGCGCTTCGGCGGCACGCGCGGCCTCCCGGTGGGCCCGGTCGCGTTCGAGACGCTCCCGCCGCCGGGCCTCCGCCCGCTGTTCCGGCGTGGGTGGCGGCGGCAGCGTCCGGGCGTGCTCGTGCCAGTAGGCGGCGGTCGCGCTGGTCTCCCGGACGACCTCGTCGGCCGCCGGGGGTGCCGGCCACAGCTGCAGCAGGTACCGGTCCAGTGGGGGTTCCCCGGACAGCCGGGTGTCCTTCGCCCGCGCCCGGTCCAGCCCCGAGGCGCAGTACCGCACGCGGTAGTCGACGGGTTCGAGATCGAGGGGCCAGCTCGCTTCCCCCGCCCACTGCACCAGCCGCACCGCCACGGTCTGCGGCCGGAAGGACACCTCGACGACCTCCTCCCAGTCCTCCCCGACCGGCGCGGGGCCGTCGAGAACCTCCACGGTCAGGTCGACGTTCCCGGTGTGCAAACCGGTGGTGAGGAACAGCAGACCGGGCACCGCGGCGCCGCACAGACCGTTCGACTGCCCGCCGCGGGCGTCGGTCAACCCGTCGAAGAACTCCCCGGTCCGGCTCTCCACGTAGAACTGCCCGTAGTGCACGTGCAGCTCACCTTCGAACAACAGCGTCACCGCGGCAGTCTGCCAGCAGCCGCGCACGTGCTGACCAAGGTCCTCGCCACCGGTGCCTTACGTCCGTTTCCCGCGGCGGCGCCGCCCGCACACCCTGGGATCCGGAGCGCCGACGAGGAGGAACCACCATGCGACACACCCACCGGCACTGGCGCGAACTGAGCCGGACCGAGCAGGGAGCCATCGTCGCGGCGGCGGCCCTGCAGGTGGCCATGGCCGCCGACGCGTGGTGGGACCTGTCCCGCCGCCCGGCCGGCTCGGTGCGCGGCCCGAAAGGCGCCTGGGCGCTGGCGATCGCCGTGAACTTCCTCGGACCGCTGGCCTACCGGCGCTTCGGCCGCAAGCCGGTCGTCGAGCCGGAACCGGCGCACCCGTGACGCGCCGCGCCCGGATCGCCGGGCTGGTCCTGGTCACCGCCCTGCTCGTCGCCTCGTGCGCGGCGGGGCCGAACGACGCCGCGGCGGGCACGCCCGACCCGGCCGGGTTCTGGCTCGGCCTGTGGCACGGGATCATCTGCCCGATCGCGTTCATCGTCTCGCTGTTCAACGACAGCGTCGGCATCTACGAGGTGCACAACAACGGCAACTGGTACAACTTCGGCTTCGTCTTCGGCATCGCCCTGATGAGCTCGATCTTCAGCCGGCCCGCCGTCACCGCACCCGCCCGGCGGCGACGGCGGAAGTCCTGACAGTTCAACGGTCTTGTCCGGGATGGACGACCGTCACCGGGCACTGGGGCGTGGTGACCGGCCGGTGGGAATTCCGTCCCTGCCGCGCGCCGGGCGCACGTTCATCGGCTGGAAAGACGGCACTGCTCCACCCACCCGGCCGCGGCCGCCGACGGCGGGCCTTCCGGTGGGTGCTGAGAACGCTTCCCGCGTTTCAGACGGCCTGCTCGGCCGGGAGCTCGCCGTCGAGGGCGAAGCCGGTGACGAGTTCCGGGTCGATCCGGATCACCTCGGTCATCTCCCCCGCCACCGACGGGCACGGCAGCGTCCGGAACCGGGTCAGCTCGCGAGCTCCGACGCGGCGCGCGAACCCGACCGCGATCACGCTCCACCCGATCCGGTCGCCTTCGTGGATGACGTCGGCCTCGTAAGCGACCACAGTGCCGATCGCGGACAGCAGCGCCGCGCCGGGATGGGTCCGCACGATGACGCAGCCGTCGTGGAGCACGTGGTTCACCGGCCGGATGGTGGGCAGCGCCTGGTGGGTGAACACCACGCGGCCGACGCTGACACTGCCGAGCAGGTTCAGCGACTCGGCGCGGCCCAGTTCGCGCCCGGCCCCCGGCGGAGTCGGATCCATCACCCCGTCATCGTCGCCCGGCTCCGCGCACCCGGACAGGGCCGAAGGTCACCGGATCGATCATCAGGGGACAAGTGACGTTGCTCCCCGCCCGGGGTCGACGAGCCCGGAGGACCTGGCCGGTGGTCCACTCGCGACAACGGCGAGCGGCGCCGGGGACGGCAGGAAGGGCCGTTGGTCCCCGCCGCCCGGGCATCCCGGCCCTGCTCCACCACCCCGGTTTCGGCTGCACTGGAGGCATGACATTTCCCGACGACCACACCGTGGACGCGGCACTGGCGCTGGCCGTGCGCGCGCCGTCGGTGCACAACACCCAGCCCTGGCGGTGGCGGATCGGCGACCGGACCGTCCACCTCTACGCCGACCCCGCCCGGCAGCTGCCGGAGACCGACCCGGACGGCCGTGACCTGCTGCTCAGCTGCGGCGCGGCGCTGCACCATCTGCGGGTGGGTTTCGCGGCGCTGGGCTGGCGCGCCGAGGTGCACCGGCTGCCCAACCCGGCCGAGCCCCGCCACCTGGCCGCCGTCGAACTGCACCGCCACGAACCGGGGCAGGAGGAGATCGCCCTGGCCGCGGCCATTCCGCGGCGACGCACCGACCGGCGGCGGCACAGCTCCTGGCCGGTGCCCGGCAGCCACATCGAAACCATGGCCGCGCGCGCCGCCGACGAGGGCGTCATCCTGCGCGAGGCCACTGGTTCCGCTCGCTACCACCTGGCTGAGGCGGTCTTCGAAGCGGCGCGCCGCCACGCGGCCGACCCCGCGTACCGGATGGAGCTGGCCGCGTGGAGCGGCAGGCACTTCTCCACCGAGGGCGTGCCCGCGGTCAACGCCCCGGTGCCCGATCCCACCCCGGGCGCGCTGCCCGGCCGCCCGTTCGCCGATCCCCGGCTCCCGCAACCGCCCGGCGCGACCGGCGAGGACGACGAGACGGTGCTGCTGGTGCTGGGCACCGCCTCGGACGACCCGCTGTCCCGGCTGCGCGCCGGCGAGGCGACCAGCGCGGTCCTGCTGACCGCGACGACCCTCGGACTGGCCTCGTGTCCGCTGACCGAACCGCTGGAACTCGCCGGCACCCGGCAGCAGGTGCGCGACCGCGTCACCGGCGGCACCATGCCGCAGATGGTCCTGCGGGTCGGCTGGGCGCCCGTCAACGCCGACCCGCTACCCGCCACGCCGCGCCGCCCGCCGGCGGAGGTCGTCACCCCGCTCAGCACGCAGTCCGCCCCCTGAGGAACCAGCCAGGCGGGCGGCCGGCGCGCTTTCCGTTGCGGGTGAGGAAATCTGCGGTTCCCCGTGTCGAGCCGCCCGGCGCGGGCCCGCGGGTCCGCCGCGACCCAGACCGGCATGCGCACCAGGGCAACCGCAGTGGCGCCGGCCTACAGCCCATCCGCGACGCGGCCGAGCGTCACCGGCCGACCGGACCGAAGTCCCTGCCGCGGGAGCCCGCGAGCGTGTCCAGCGCGTGCGCGGCGCCGCGGGTGAACACCTCGACGTCCGGACAGGCGTCCGCGTCGCCCACGACGGTGATCGCCAGCTGCCCGGCGTAGGACAGCGCGCCGAGGCCGAGGGTGATGTTGCCGATCAGCGGCACGATCGGGAACAACTCCAGCACGCGCGCGCCCGCGAAGTGAAGGGGCTCCGGCGGGCCCGGCACGTTGGCGGCGTAGACGTTCGCCCACCGCTGCCGGTCCATCCGGCGCATGACCGCGCGCTGCAAGGCGCTGACGCGGAAGAGCGCGCCGCCGCCCGCGGAACGCTTGTGCTTCTTGCGCTTCGCGGTCTCGGCGGCGATCATCTCGAGCCGCCGCACCGGATCGGCCACCCCGAGCGGCAACGGCACCAGCATCATGCCGTCGAAGTTGCCGCGGAGCCGGTCCGGCGGCTCCTGGTGCAGGGACACCGGCACGTAGGCGCGGAGCACCAGCGCGTCCACCGGCTCGCCCCGGGCGCGCAGGAGTTCGCGCAGCCCGCCGGACATCGCCGCCATCAGCACGTCGTTGACCTTCGCGCCGTGCGCGGCCGCGATCCGCTTCGCGAGCGGCAGGTCGCCCCGGACGAGCGCGAACCGCCGCCCCGGCCCGATCGGCGTGTTCAGGCTCGTCCGCGGCGCCCGTCCCTCGGCGGCGAACTCCCGGAACGCCGGCCACGCCTGGCGCATCGCGGCGACGGCTTCCGGCAGGCGGGTCAGCGCGGACACGCCCCGGCGCACCTCCCGCCACCGGCGCCGCGCGTTGTCCGCCAGCAACTGCGGCGCCGTCGGCTCCGGCTCAGCCGCCGGCCAGGGCGGCGCGAGGGCGCGCACCTCGGGCCCAGGGTCGAAGAACGCGCCGAGCAGCGCGACCGCGGCGACCCCGTCGGCGATCGTGTGGTGGAGCCGGACGAACAGCCCGGTGCGGCCGCCGGCCAGCCCGGTCAGCACCCACATCTCCCACAGTGGACGGGACCGGTCCAGCCGGCGCCGCCGGATCCGCTCGACCACGCCAAGGAGCTGCTCGTCGTCACCCGGAGCGGGCACCTCGGCTGCCCGCACGTGGTCATCGACGTCCACTGTGGACGCATCGGTCCAGTACGGCGGGCCCAGCCCGGTTCGCGGCACCCGCAGGACCTGGCGCATCCGCCGGACCAGCGGGAGACGCTTCGCGACGACCTCGCGTGCCAGGTCGAGGGAGAAGTGCCCCGCCGTCCGGTTCCCGTCCAGGACGGCCAGCACACCGATGTCCTCCGGCCAGCCGAAGTCGTCCGGCCACAGCATGCCGAGATCCAGCGGGGACAGTCGCTCCATGGCGCGTCAGGACTCCGGCTGCGCGCCGACGGGGCGCTGCGCGGCCCGGTGCACCGGCACCGCGATCAGGGCCACACCGCCGGCCAGCAGCACCAGGCCGACCCCGATCACGATCCAGGCGATCTCGTCGAGCGCGGGCACCGTCGCGCCGATCTCGGCCACCACGTTCACCCCGGGTGAGCCGTCGGCGTTCATCACCACGACCGTCCAGTCGCCGCTGCGCATCGGCCACACCACCGTCTGGGTTCCGCCGCCGCTCGCCTGCGCCGTCCAGATGCCCGCGGCTTCCGGCGCCGGCAGGGTGCGGTTGCCCTGGTGCACGACGTACCGGTCGCTGGACCAGTCGGTCACCGTGGCGTACTGGGCGCCCGCGAGGAACCCCGCCGCGGCGGGGGACGGCGCGACGCCGATGAACACCGGCGTCGCCGGGTCGGCCGCGGTCGCCCGCACCCGCACGTCGCCGACCAGGCGCTGGATGCCGCTCCAGTCGGCGGCCTCGCCCGCCAGCTCGATGTCCTCCGTGGCGATGGCGTAGCCGGTGGCGCTGAGGCTGTTCGACGCCGACAGGTAGCCGTCGGCGTCCCGCTCCGCGCGGTCCGCCCACAGCAGCGTGCTGCCGCCGGTGAGCAGGCCCATCGCGGTCAGGGCGAGCACCGCGCCCGCGACCACCGACGTGATCTTGCCGCCGGTCCAGCGGTGGTTCGCCGGCTGCCAGTGCTCGGGCGAGGACGGCTCGGTGACCGGCCCCGCCGGGTCGTGCGCGCCCAGGTCGAGGCGGAACGGCGGGTAGGCGTCGGTCATGAGCGCGGCGTACGCGGCGACCCGCAGCACCCAGCGGTCCATCCCGAGCACGAAGTCGAAGACCGGCTTCGGGTAGCGGCCGGTGAACAGCAGCACGATCCCGGCCACCAGCACCAGGATGCCGACCAGGCCGCCGGCCGCCCAGGTGAACCCGCGGTCGTCGGTGTACCCGAGCAGCCAGGTGCCGCCGCCGACGAACAACGCGGCGATGATGTAGTGCGGGATGGCCAGCAGCCACCACTTCACCAGCACCAGCCCACGGGACAGCCGCTCCGGGTAGTCGATCTCCAGCCGCGCCGGGTAGGCGGGCACGTCGGCGAGCGTGAACGGCGGGTAGGCGTCCGTGCCGAGCGCGCTGTAGGAGTAGAACTGCACCCGCCACGACCAGCGCAGCACGCCGACGTTGAACTCGAAGATCGCGCGGGGGTAGCGGCCGGTCACCAGGATCGCGAAGAACGCGGCCACGGTGAGCACGAAGAAACCGAGCCACAGGAACGAAAGCACCACCAGGTGCGGGATGACCAGCAGCCACTTCACCAGCCACAGCCACCGGGACAGCCCGGTGGCGAGGTTCCCCTCGACCCGGACCGGGTAGGTCATGCGGACGTCCATCGGACACCTCCGGCAGAAGAATCGGTCGAAAGCCCACGCTGCGCGCGGGGGTGGCGTGGTCACCAGGCGCGAAGGTCCCGGGTCCGGGGGCATTCCGGCCCCGCCGGGCGGCGGTCAGGACCAGGCCCGCCGCTCGACGGAGGCGATCGCGCGCCGGGCGCCGGTGCGCCGGTCGGCCGTGAACGCAATGCCGGCCCGCTCGGTAGGCGACCGGCGGGAACAGCGAGGCTCAGCAGCCGGTGAGCCGCAGTCCTCCTCGGTCGCCGCCACGCGGCCGGCAGGGAGGGCCGGAAGTCCCCGCCGGCCGGTCCGTTCTGCCCTGCCGGAGCGGCGCTGCCGCGCGCGACGCTTTCAGCTGACAGAGAGGAAGTCCGATGAGCGAATCCCGCACGATCGTGGTTGGCGTGGACGGTTCGGCGCAGAGCCGCGCCGCCCTGCGGTGGGCGCTGGCGGAGGCCCGGCCGGGGGACCGGGTGCGCGCGATGCTGGTGCGCGTCCGCGACGAACTGCTGCCGGGGACGTCCTACGCCATCCAGCCGCACGGGCGGATCCCCGTCGGGGACGACAGCGCCTACGCCGGCCTGCTGAGCTCGACGGTCCAGGAGACCCGTGGACCGGGCGCGCCGGAGGTGGAGGAGGTCGTCCTCAGCGGCGACCCGGCCACCGAGCTGAACAAGGCCTCCGCCGACGCCGACCTGCTCGTGGTCGGCTCGCACGGCGCGCGGCCGCTGACCGAACTGCTGGTGGGCAGCGTCGCCACCCAGGTGGTGCGGCACGCCCAGTGCCCGGTCGTCGTCATGACGGCCCACGCCGCGCAGTAGCGGGGGTTCACAGCGTGCTCGCGTGGTCCGGGACGTGGCTGCCCGGGTTCGCCGCGGGCCGCACGTAGTTCGACGGCGGCCGCGGCGGGACCTCCAGCGCGGGCGGCGGCACCTCCGTGTACGGGATGCTGGTGACCAGGTGGTGGATCATGTTGATCCGGGCCGCGCGCTTGTCGTCGCTGTCCACCAGGTGCCACGGCGCTTCCGCGATGTCGGTGTGCACCAGCATGTCGTCCTTGGCGCGCGAGTAGTCGTCCCACCGGGTCAGCGAGTCCAGGTCCACCGGGGACAGCTTCCACCGGCGCATCGGGTCGTCCAGCCGGGCGCGGATTCGGCGCTCCTGTTCGTCCTGGCTCACCGAGAACCAGTACTTGCGCAGCAGCACGCCGTCCTCGACGAGCATCCGCTCGAAGATCGGGCACTGCCGCAGGAACAGCTGGTACTGCGGCGTCGTGCAAAAGCCCATGACCCGTTCCACGCCGGCGCGGTTGTACCAGCTGCGGTCCATCAGCACGATCTCCCCGGCGGCGGGCAGCTGCGCGACGTAGCGCTGGAAGTACCACTCGCCGCGTTCCCGCTCGTCCGGCCGGGGCAGGGCGACGATGCGCGCCACCCGCGGGTTGAGGTACTCGGTGACCCGCTTGACGGTGCTGCCCTTGCCCGCGCCGTCCCGGCCCTCGAAGATCACCACGAGCCGCCTGCGCTCGGCGCGGACCCACTCCTGGATCTTCACCAGTTCGCCCTGCAGCCGAACCAGCTCGCGCCGGTAGGCGTCCTTGCGCAGGCTCACCGGACGACCGCCACCGGGCACGGGCTGTGGTGCAGTAGCGCTTGGCTCGTCGAACCCAGCCCCACGCCGCCGAAATCGGCGCGCCCGCGCGAGCCCACCACGATGAGCTGGGCGTCCCGGCCTGCCGTGAGCAGCCCGCGCACCGGACGGTCACGCACCACCACCGGGCGCACGTCCACGTCCGGGTACTTCTCCCGCCACCCGGCGAGCCGCTCGGCCAGCAGACGGCGCTCGTCCTCGGCGACGGCGCCGTAGTCGGCGTCGATCGGCAGCACCGACCAGGTCTCCCCCATCGTCATGTCGGTCCAGGTGTGCACCGCGAGCAGCGGCACGCGGCGCAGGTTCGCTTCGTCGAGCGCGAACGCCAGCGCCGCGTCACCGCCCGGCGAGGCGTCGATCCCGGCGACCACGGGAGCGTCCTCCGACGGGGCGCCGCGCACCACGACGACCGGACAGTGCGCGTGCGCCGCGAGCGCGCCCGCGACGGACCCGAGCAGCATGCCGGGGAACCCGCCGAGCCCGTGCGAGCCGAGCACCACCACCGAGGCGGTGGCCGATTCCTCGATCAGGCGTTGCGCGGGGTGGCCGGTTCGCGCCCCACGCCGGATCTCCACGCCCGGAACCGCCGCCGCGTCCTCGGCCGCGGCGAGGCAGTCCGCGTCCTCCCCGACGTGGATCAGCCGCAACGGCCGCTTCCGCAACGCGGCGTCCCGCGCCGCCCAGCGCACCGCGTCCAGTGCCCGTGCCGAACCGTCGACACCGGCGAGCACCGCCTTCTGTTCACGCGCCATGCTCCGACTCTCGCGTCCCGGACCCGGTGGCGGCCAGGGCCGGGCGGCCTCACCCGTGGAGCCCTTCGGCCCTTCCGGACTCGCCGACCACCGTGGTCACCTCGTCCGCGGGCCGCCGCGGCGCGCCCGGCGTGGTGAAGCCGAAACCCAGGCGCAGCAACGTGTGCGGCTCGCCCTCGCGCCGGAACAGCGCGGCCAGCTCGGCGCGCGGACCGGGCACCTCGAACGGCTGGGACAGGAACGAGGCGCTCAGCCCGTGCACGGTCGCCGTGAGCAGGACCCGCTCGACCGCGAACCCGGCCCTGGTGTCCTGCCCCGGGTGGCGGGTGGTCACGACCCCGAGCAGGGGCTGCTGCTCGTACTCCCGCGCAGGCAGGTCCTGGCTGCCCGCGAACTCGCGCAGCGCCAGCGCAGGCGCCGGGCTGGCCGGCGGTCCCGCCGCGGCCGCCGGCACGCCGGAGGTCTCGCCGCGGGGACGCCCGGTCCACCGGCGGGTCTCGCCGAGGTAGCGCTCGTCGGTCTCCTGCAGGCGTTCCGCGCGCCGCACCAGCGCGGCGACGGCGTCGTACCGGGCGCCGCGGTCGAGCAGGTGCAGCTCCGCCCCGCCGTCCCGGGCCGCGGCGACCAGAGCCGAGCGGGCGCGCTCGGGCACCGGCCGGTCCTGGAACGGCCTGCGGTTGGTGTGACGCGCGTGCACGGCGGCCGCCAGGCGGCGCTCCGCCTCGGTGGGCTCATGCCTGCCCAGCACCTCCACGGTGACCAGCCGCCGCGGCCCGGGCAGGAACCGCACCGACACCCGGCGCCCCTCGCCGCGCAGGGTGGTCACCAGGTTGAACGCGGCCGCGCCGCAGGCGAGCCTGGCCTGCCGCGCGCCGGGATCGCTCACCGGGAGCACCCGCTCGGGATCGAGCAGGACGTCGATGCGGGACCCGCGGACCTCGAACCGCCACGGCTGCGTGTTGTGCGGCGAAGGCGCTTTCACCGCGGCGGCCAGCGCGCGGGCGAACCCGTCAGCCATCGGCGCGGTCACCGAGGGACTCCCCCCACATGCGGGCGCGCTCGAGCTCGCCCGGGTGCAGGTCACCGGCCTCCTTGCCGGTCACGAAGAAGCTCTCCGGGGCCGCGCTCACCCGGTAACCCTTGCGGCGCAGGCGCTTCGCCGCCGCGCGGGCGGCGGATCCGGTGAGCCACGCCGGTTTTTCGATCCGCGTGTCGAAGGTGACGGCCTGCGTCCCCGGCGACGCGGTGGCCAGTCCCTCCAGCCACTCCCGCAGCCCGCGCTTGTGCGAGTGCAGGGGCTGCTCCCCCGCCTGCTGCGCGGCCGCGTCGCGGGACCGCTTGCCGGTGAGCCCGTGCAGGTGGGTCGGGCCGCCCGCCACGACCAGGTCGACACCCGTCACCTCGTCGGGGGCGTCGTCGACGTTGATCACGTCCACGTGCATCCGGCCGGACAGTCCTTTCGCGACGGACCGCGCGACCTCCTCGGTGCTGCCGAACATCGACTCGTAGACGACCAGTGCTCGCATGGCCTCCTCCTTCCGGTTCCCCAACCCTGCGACCGGACCGGTGCGTCCGGACAGGTGCGAAGGTCCTCGAAAGCGGGGACCTCAGGACCCGCCGGGCGGCACGACGACGACCGGGCAGCCCGCCCGCTGCGCCAGCGCCCGCCCGGTCGAACCGAGCACCAGGCCGCCCACCCCGCCGCGGCCCCGGCTGCCCACCACCACCAGCTGCGCCCGCCGGCTGAGCTCCAGGAGGTGGTGCCGCGGCCGGTCCCGCCGCACGATCCGGTGCAGGACCACGTCGGGGTACCGCTCCTGCCAGCCGGCCAGCCGCTCGGCGATCGTGCGGTGCTCGTCGCCCGCGGCGCGCTCCCACTCCAGGCGAAGCCGGTCCCCCGGGGCGGTCACGTACTCCGCGTCGCTGCGGGTGTGCAGCGCGATGAGCGGCACGCCCCGGTGCGCGGCCTCCTGGAACGCCACCGCGATCGCCCGGTCGGCCGCCCCGGACCCGTCGACCCCGGCGACCACCGGGCCGGACGGCGCCGCACGGCCCCGCACCACGACCACCGGGCAGGCACTGCGGGTGGCGAGTGCCAGCGCCGGCGACCGCAGGTGCCGGTCGGCCGTGCGGGCCCGCGCCGAGGGTCCGAGCACCAGGAACGCGGCGGCCGCGGACAACGCGAGCAGCGTGTCGGCCGGTGGTCCGGGAAGCCGCTCCACCGGGAGCGCGGTGCCGTCGGCCAGTCGCACGTCCAGGTCCGCGTCGCCGGCGTGCACGAGGCGCAGCGGGAGGTGGCGGCTCGCCGCCAGGTCCGCGGCCCACCGCGCGGCGCACCACGACGCGGGCGAGGTGCTGACGCCCGCGACGACCTCACCGCTCACGCACGCGCCCGAAGTCCCGCAGCCCGGCCACCAGCACCACCAGCCCGGCCAGCACGCACACCGGCTGCAGGACGTGGAACGTCCGGACGATGCCGACCTCGACGGCGATCCACCCGATCAGCACCGTCCCCGCGACGACGGCGGCCGGGCTCGTGCGCGGGTCCCGCCGCGCGGCGAACCAGGTGACCACGGTCATCGGCACGGCGATGACCAGGCCGAGGCTGATCCCGGCGAACACCGTGCTGTGGAAGGGAAGCCGCGCGGTCACGGTGTCGCCGAGGTCGACGGCGCCGATCACGAGGCCCACCGCCCCCACCCACGCGGATACGGCGATCAGCGCGGTCAGCGACGCCAGCCACGGCCTGCGCCGCGCCAGGCGCTCGTCGCGGCGCCACCCCAGCCGGTCCCCGAGCCTGTCCATGCCTCCCCTTCCTCAGAACGGCGTGTGCCTGCTGTCGAACCGGTCCCACGCGTCGGACCAGTCGTCCCGCCTGCGCCGGTCGAGCATCCGGCGGTAGAGCCAGAAACCGAGGCCGCACAGGCCCATCACGGCCGCCCAGCTCAGCGCGCCGGTGGTCACCCCGTTCACGACCGCGGTCTCCGCGGTCACCGGGGGCGCCGCGGGTGCGCCGTTCTCGTCGATCCAGATGGGCGCCGCGTCGCCGGCGACCGCGCCACGCTGGGCGGTGACCTCGCCGGTGGCGGTGCCGCCGCCGGGAAGCGGCCATTCCGCCTCGACGCGGGCGGTGCCGCTCTCCGGGTAACCCGCAGGCGGGGGCGCGTCGGCGAGCAGCGTCGCGGTCACCGCGGTGCGGGTGTCCTGCTGGCTCACCGCCAGCCGCTCCTGCCACTGGTGCACGCGGTCGCCCAGCAGGGCCGCGAACGGTGCCGTGAGCACCACGACCGTGACGGCCACGAGCAGCGCCAGCCGTTCGCGGCGATCGGAATCCCGCGTCAGCGGGTTGCCGCGCAGGCGCGGCGGTCGCCAAGTCTCCACCGGATCCTCCTCGTGTCGCCTGACCACCAGGGTCGTCACCGGCGGGCGCGCGGCGAAGGGCCGTTGGTCTCCGCTGTCGCGGCCCTACGTCCCTTCCCGCGCCGCCGCGGCCGGCCGAGGATCGGGGCATGCGGATACGGGAACTGATGAGCTCGCCGGTCGTCGGCGTCACCACCGGGGCGACGCTGGAGGAGGCGGCCGCGCTGATGCTCGACCGCGGCTACACCACGCTGCCGGTGCTGACCGCGGCAGGCGAACTCGTCGGCCTGGTCACCGAGGGCGACCTCGCCGCCGCCCGGTACGCCCCGGAGCTGCGGGGCCGGACCGGACCGGACGGCGGTGTCATGCTCGGCGTCGACGCGATCACGGTCGGGTCGGTGATGCGGGTCGCGGCGCTGGCCGTGCCTGCCGACGCGGACGTCGCGGAGGTGGCGACCGGTCTGGTCGATTCGCACCAGCGCTGCCTGCCCGTGGTCGACCACGGCAAGGTGGTCGGCATCGTCAGCTGGCGCGACCTGCTGACGCACCTGCTGAACGCACGGGCCGTGCGGTGAAAACCGGCGCCGGCGCACTGGTGCTGCCCGCGTGCCGTTTGCCAGACTGGTGCGGTGATGGCTGAGCAAGGTGCTCCCGGGGGCGGGCCGGGGCGCGACCAGCTGCGCGTCGGCGTCGACGTCCTGGACCGCGAGCTCGTGGTGCGGGTCGCGGGCGACGTCGACCTGGACAGCGCCACGCACCTGGAGCAGGCCCTGACCGAGTCGGCCGAACGGCTGCCGCCGGTGCTGGTCGTCGACCTGACCGGTGTGGCGTACTTCGGCTCCGCCGAGATGCGGGTGCTGGTCGGGTTGCAGCAGCGCTGCGGCGGCGCCACGCGCGTCCGGGTGGTCGCCTCCGACCAGCGCGTGCTGCGGCCGATGGAGATCACCGGGCTCACCGAGGTGCTCGACGTCCGCCCCACGCTGGCCGCCGCGCTGCGCTGCTGACGGTCCTGCTCGCGCCCTTCGTCCACTGAGGACGCTGGTCAGGGCACGACCGCCCCGCGGTGCAAGGGACTTCGAGCCGCTCGGCTTGGGACTTCCTGCCCTTCCCGCCGCCGATCAGCGGCGGCGAGCCTGGAGGCATGCCGGAGACCGGGATCGACGTCCGCGAGACCCACATCGGGGCGGTGTTCCTCGTGGGTGACCGCGCCTACAAGCTCAAGAAGCCGGTGGACCTCGGGTTCCTCGACTTCACCGACCGCGCCACGCGGGAACGGTTGTGCCACCGGGAGGTCGAGCTCAACCGGCGCCTGTCGCCCGACGTGTACCTCGGCGTGGCCGACCTGCACGGCCCGGACCACCGGGTGTGCGAGCACCTGGTGGTGATGCGCCGCATGCCCGAGGACCGCAGGCTGTCGACCCTGGTCCGCGCCGGGGCGCCGCTGGAACACACGGTTCGCGTGCTCGCCCGGACGGTGGCGCGCTTCCACGCCGCCGCCGAACGCGGGCCGCGCATCAGCGAGCAGGGCTCGCGGGAGGCGATCCGGCGGCGCTGGGAGGACAGCTTCGCGCAGGTCCGCCCGTTCCACGGCGTCGTGCTGCACCAGGAGACCGCCGGCGAGATCGAGTGGCTGACCCGCGAGTTCCTCGACGGGCGGGACGCGTTGTTCGAGCGGCGGCTGAGCGAGGGGCGCGTTGTGGACGGTCACGGCGACCTCCTCGCCGACGACATCTTCTGCCTCGACGACGGTCCGCGCGTGCTGGACTGCCTGGAGTTCGACGACCGGCTGCGCTGGGTCGACGGCCTCGACGACGTCGCCTTCCTCGCCATGGACCTCGAACGCCTCGGCGCGGCCGGGCTCGCCGGGCAGCTCCTCGACGACTACGCCGAGTTCTCCGGCGACCCCGCTCCCCCGGCGCTGCGCCACCACTACACCGCCTACCGCGCGTTCGTGCGCGTCAAGGTCGCCTGCCTGCGGTTCGCCCAGGGCGACGACAGCGCCGCCGGACTCGCCCGCGCCTACGCCGACATCGCGCTGAGCCACCTGCGGCTCGGACGGCCGCGGATGATCCTCGTCGGCGGGTTGCCCGCGTCCGGCAAGTCGACCCTGGCCGGAGCGGTCGCCGACCGGCTGGGCGCCGCGGTGCTGCGCAGCGACCGCATCCGCAAGGAGCTGGCCGGCATCACTCCGGAGGACAGCGCGGCCGCGGGCTACCGCGAAGGCCTCTACGGTCCGGAAACGACGAGACTGACCTACGACGAGATGCTGCACCGCGCCGGCGAACTGCTCGCGCTCGGCGAGACCGTCGTGCTGGACGCCTCCTGGTCGGAGGCGCATCACCGGCTCGCCGCGGCGAAGGCCGCCGAGCGCGCGGGCAGCCCGCTGGCGCAGCTCCGCTGCTGGGCGCCGGAAACGGTCACCGCCCACCGGCTGGCCACCCGGACCGGCTCGCTCTCGGACGCGACGCCGGAAATCCTGCAGCACATGGCCACCGACGTGCACCCCTGGCCGGAGGCGCACACCGTGCTGACGGCCGGCACCACCGAGGACTCGCTCGCGCAGGCGCTGGCCTACCTGGACTGAAACACCCACCTCGGCCGGCGCGGCGCAGGTGGCGGGCGGGCCGGCAGCCCGCGATTTCAGCTTCACCCCGGGCACCCAGGACCGGCTGGCCACCTCCGCAATGGCCTACCCGGACCGAGCACCCACCAGCGACAGCGCGCCGCGGCACAGTTCCAGGTCCTCGCGCGCCGTCACCACCAGCACCGCCGGGCCGTCGCCGGGCCTCACCACCCGGTCTCCGTTTCCCGCGGGAAGGGCGGCACGCAGGCCGAGGACCCCGCACCCGGCGAGGATCTCCCCGACCACGCCGGGCTGGTGTTCGGCCACGCCACCGGTGAACACGACCGCGTCGAGGCGGTCCAGGCTCATCGCCGCCGCGCCGATCTCCCGCCGCAGCCGGTGCACGTACACCTCCAGGGCCTCGCGGGCGTTGTGGTCCCCCGCGTCCCGCGCCGCGAGCACGTCCCGCAGGTCGCCCGACGTGCCGGTCATCCCGGCCAGCCCCGACTCCCGGTGGAGCACGTGCGCCAGCTGCGGCACGGTGACCTCGCCGGTTTCCAGCACGTGCAGCAGCAACCCGGGATCCACCGACCCGGACCGGGTCGCCATCGCCGCGCCCTCCAGGGCCGTGAACCCCATCGAGGTGTCCACGCTCGCGCCACCGCGGATCGCGGTGACCGACACGCCGGCCCCGATGTGCGCGACCACCAGCCGCAGCTCGTCTTCGGCGCGGTCGAGCAGTTCCGCGGCCCGGCGCAGCGCGTGTCGGCACGACAGCCCATGGAAACCGTAGCGGCGCAACCGGTTCTGACTCGTCCACGCCCGCGGCAGCGGGTAACGCGCGGCGGCCGCGGGCAGTCCGGTGTGGAAGGACGTGTCGAAGCAGCCGACCACCGGCGTGCCCGGCAGCAGCTTGCGCACCACGCGGGCGACGTCGACGGACAACGGCTGGTGCAGCGGCGCCAGCGGGCTCAGCCGTTCCAGTTCGCGCAACACCGCGTCGTCGAGCACGACCGGTCCCGGCCGGGACCCGCCGTGCACGAACCGGACCGCCACGCAGCCGGGCGGCCCCCACTCCGCCAGCGCCTCGGACACGGCCCGCTCGTCGGCGCGGGCGTCCGCCGCCTGCCACGTGCGCGTATCCACCACGTCGCCGTCGTGCAGGGCGGCCTTGAGCGACGACGACCCCGGGTTGAGCGTCAGCACCCGCATCGCGCTCACCGGGTCCAGCGCCACTCGCGGACCTCCGGCAGGTCCTCGCCGTGCTCGCGGATCCACCGGCGGTGCCGGGCGCGCGCGTCGGCCATCGCCTGCCGGGTCGTGCCCGCCGTCCGCAGCAGCCCGGGCACCCGGTCGATCACGTCGATCACCAGCTGGAACCGGTCCATGTCGTTGAGCACCAGCATGTCGAACGGCGTCGTGGTCGTCCCGCGCTCCGTGTAGCCGCGCACGTGCAGCCCCGCGTGGTTGGCGCGACGGTAGGCCAGCCGGTGGATCAGCCACGGGTAGCCGTGGTAGGCGAAGATCACCGGCCGGTCCCGGGTGAACAACGCGTCGAACTCGCGGTCGGTCATGCCGTGCGGGTGCTCGGTGTCCGGTTGCAGCCGCATCAGGTCGACCACGTTCACCACCCGCACCGCCAGCTCCGGCAGGTGCTCCCGCAGCAGCGTGACGGCGGCCAGCACCTCCAGCGTCGGGGCGTCGCCCGCGCAGGCCAGCACGACGTCGGGCTCGTGGCCGGGATGGGTGCCGGCCCATTCCCAGATCCCGGCGCCGCGGGCGCAGTGCAGCGCCGCCTCCTCGGCGTCGAGCCAGTCCGGGGTGTCGTTCTTGCCGGCCACGACGACGTTGACGTAGTCCCGGCTGCGCAGGCAGTGGTCGGCGACGGTCAGCAGCGTGTTCGTGTCCGGGGGCAGGTACACCCGCACGACCTCGCTGCTCTTGTTGGCCACGTGGTCGATGAAGCCGGGGTCCTGGTGCGAGAAGCCGTTGTGGTCCTGCCGCCACACATGGGAGGTGAGCAGGTAGTTCAGCGAGGCCACCGGGCGCCGCCACGGGATGTCCCGCGAGCTGCGCAGCCATTTGATGTGCTGGTTGACCATCGAGTCGACGATGTGCACGAACGCCTCGTAGCAGGAGAACAGCCCGTGCCGCCCGGTGAGCAGGTAGCCCTCCAGCCAGCCCTGGCACAGGTGCTCCGACAGCACCTCCAGCACCCGCCCGTCGCGGGACAGGTGCTCGTCGGCCGGCTCGATCGCGGCCTGCCAGCCCTTGCCGGTGGCCTGGTAGACCGCGTCGAGCCGATTGGACGCCGTCTCGTCCGGGCCGAACAGCCGGAAGTTCCGCCTGCCCGCGCTGCGCTCGGTCACCTCCCGCAGGTAGCGGCCCAGCACGCGGGTCGGTTCGTGCACGGTCGTGCCCGGTTCGGCGACCCGCGGCGCGTAATCGCGCGGCTCGGGCAGGTCGAGCGGCCGCAGCAGCGCGCCGCCGTTGGCGTGCGGGTTCGCGCCCATGCGACGGACGCCGGACGGGATCAGCGCGGTCACCTCCGGCGTGGGGCGCCCGTCGGCGTCGAACAGCTCCTCCGGCCGGTAGGACCGCAGCCAGCGCTCCAGCGCCGCCAGGTGGTCCGGGTTCTCCCGCACCGCGGGCAGCGGCACCTGGTGCGCGCGCCACGTGCCCTCGACGGGCACACCGTCCACTTCGGACGGCCCGGTCCAGCCCTTCGGGCTGCGCAGCACGATCACCGGCCACCGCGGCCGTCCGGTCGCGGCGCCGGACCGCGCCGCCGCCTGGATGCCCCGGATCTCGGCGACGACGTCGTCGAGCGTCGCGGCCATCGCCTGGTGCATCGCCGCCGGCTCGGAGCCTTCGACGTGGTAAGGCTGGTAGCCGTAACCCCGCAGGAGGTCGTCCAGCTCGTCGCGAGGAATCCGGGACAGGACCGTCGGGTTGGCGATCTTGTAGCCGTTGAGGTGCAGGACCGGCAGCACCGCGCCGTCGTGCACCGGGTCGAGGAACTTGTTCGCGTGCCAGCTCGTGGCCAACGGCCCCGTCTCGGCTTCGCCGTCGCCGATCACACAGGCGACCAGCAGGTCCGGGTTGTCGAACGCGGCGCCGAACGCGTGCGCCAGCGAGTAGCCCAGCTCGCCGCCCTCGTGGATCGAGCCGGGCACCACCGGGGCGACGTGGCTGGGCACCCCGCCGGGGAACGAGAACTCGCGGAACAGGGTCCGCATGCCCGCCGCGTCCTGCGTGACGTCCGGCGTCAGCTCGGGATAGCTGCCCTCCAGCCAGGTGTGCGCCAGCAGCGCGGGCCCGCCGTGCCCCGGCCCGGTCACGAAGATCGCGTCCAGGTCGTGCGTCACGATGGCCCGGTTGAGGTGCGCGTAGACGAAGGTCAGGCCGGGCGAGGTGCCCCAGTGGCCGAGCAGCCGCGGCTTGACGTGCGCCGGCGCCAGCGGCTCGCGCAGCAGCGGGTTGTCCATCAGATAGATCTGGCCCGCCGCGAGGTAGTTCGCGGCGCGCCACTGACGGTCCACCTGGGACAGTTCCCGGCCGCTCAGTGCGGCGCGCGCCGGCGCCTCGGCGGTGCTCACGAGCCGGACCCCGGCCGGACGACCATCACCGGGCACTGCGCGTGGTGGATCAGCGCCTGGCTGGTCGAGCCGAGCAGCAGGCCGCGGAACCCGCCCCGGCCGCGGCTGCCCACCACGACCAGCTGGGCCTTGGCGCTCCAGCTCAGCAACTGGCGCCGCGGCCGGTCCCGCGCGACGACCCGCTCCACGACCACGTCCGGGTACTTCTCCTGCCACCCGGCGAGACGCTCGGCCAGCAGCCGCCGCTCGTCGGCGGCGATCTCCTCCCAGTCCAGCGCGATCGGCACCATCGACGGGTAGCCCCCGGAGTCCACATCGGACCACACGTGCACCGCGACCAGCCCCGCGCCGCGCCACGACGCCTCCTCGAACGCGGCGGCGAGCGCGCGCTCGCCGACCGGGCTGCCGTCGACGCCGACGACCACCGGGCCGTCCGCGTTCTCGCGCCCGCGGACGATTACCACCGGGCACCGCGCGTGCGCGGCGACCTCGACGGTCGTCGAGCCGACCAGCATCCCGGTGAACCCGCCGGTGCCGGAACAGCCGAGCACGACGGTCCGCGCGGCGCGGGAAGCTTCGATCAGGGCCGGCGCTCCGCTCTCGGTCGGCCGGTCGGTGGTGATCGTCAGATCCGGTCCGCCGGCCTCGCGGGCGGTCCGGACGGCGTCGGCGACCAGGTCGTCGGCGGCGTCGACCAGCTCGTCGTGGGCCTGCTGCAGTACCGCGAGACCGGCGCCGTCGAAGCCGGTGATCGGCGCGAAGCCGTGGACGATGTGCAGGGGTTCGCGGCGCTGCCGGGCCGCCTCGGCGGCCCACCGCAGGGCGCGCGTGGCCTCCGCGGAGCCGTCCACGCCGACGACGATCGCGTTGCCGTGCATCAGTTCCCTCCCGGGTGCGCCGCCACCGCGCGGGCGCTGACGACACCGGGCACGGCCTCGGCCAGCACGGTCGCCACGTGGCGGTCGGTTTCGGAGTCGAACTCGTCGGCGATGTGCACGACGCCGTCGCGCACCTCCACGTGCCACCGGCCGGGGCCGCCGTAGATGCTCAGGTGCCGGCGCACGTCGCCGGCGATCTCGCTGTCGCTGCGGGCGAAGACCCGCACGATGTCGCCGCGCGTGACGATGCCGACGACCCGGCCGCCCTCGACGATGGGCATGGCGCGGATCCGGGCGTCCAGCAGGACGCGGCTGAGCGTGGCCAGGTCGGTGCCGGGGGACATCGCGGTGGCCGGGCTGGTCATCACCTCGCCCACGGTGGCGCCCGGCGCGCGGTCCGTCCGCTCCTCGCGGGTCCGCGGGTCTCGTGGCAGCCGGCCCGCGACCAGGTCGGCCTCGGTGACGATGCCGATCAGCCGTTCGTCGTCGTCCACGACCGGCAGTGCGGTGAACCCGTGGGACGACAGGATCCGCGCCGCATCCTTCGCCGAGGTCCGCGGCGTCACGGTCGTGACGGGCCCGCTCATGATGTCCTGTGCTCGCATGTGTCCGACGCTAGGGAGCCAGGTCCGGCCGCACAGCGGGCCATGGTCATCAGGAGGAGGGACTTCCGGCCCTCTCGTGCGCGGCGAGCAGCGGTGAGCGGGCCAGGCCGATCGTGCCGGCCACGACCACCGCGCCCGCGGCCAGCTCGAGGAACACCCAGGCGCCGCCGCGCACGTTCTCCCCGAACACGGTCACGCCCCACAGCAGCGCCACGAGCGGGTTGACCAGGGTCAGGCCCGGCTGGGACGCGGTCAGGCTCCCCGCGCGCAAGGTGTTCTGCAGCAGGAAGAACCCCAGTGGCGCGGCCACCACCACCGGGTAGAACTGCCAGGTCGACAGCACGGTGGCGGACGGGTCGCGCGCCGCGGCCATGACCGCCGACACCAGGACGGCGGTGAACCCGAACCACGCCCCGGCCGCGCTGCCGAGCAGCAGCGCGCGGCGGCCGCCGGCGGCCACGGCGGCGCCGCGGTGCACCAGGACGGCGACCAGCGTGGTGGTCGCCAGGCACCCCACCAGCCAGCCGACGGCGGACGCCGTGAGCGGATCCCCGCCCGCCGGCCGCAGGGCGGCGAGCAGGACCGCGACGCCGCAGCCCACGCCGACGACGGGCAGCCATTCGCCGAAACCGAGGCGATGGCGCCGGAAGACGGCGGTCAGGACCAGGACGAACGCCAGCTCGCCGATGAGGATCGGCTGCACGAGCACGATCGGGCCGGCAGCCAGCGCCAGTGCCTGGAGCACGGACCCGGCCACCATCGAGGTGACGCCGAACCCCCACGCCGGCTGTTTCGCCAGGTCCCACAACAGGCCGACGCTCAGGCGCCCGCCCGCGGGCTCGTTCCGGGCGGCGCGCCGCTGCAGGACCGACCCGGCGGCGTTGGCCGCCGCGGCCAGCACCGCCAGCACCACGCACACCCACACAGCAGTTCCTCCCGGCCGAGTGGGCCGAGCATGCGTGACGCTCCGGCCGCCCGGCCAGTGTCCTTCGTCCCCGTCCGGGTGCCGTTGGTCAGCGCCCCGCGCGGTTCCGCTCGCCCAGCTGCTTCGCTCACCATGCGCCGGTCCGACGGGCGCGCCGGAGCGGTCCATGGTTTGATCACCGCGTCTCCAGTCCGGACCGCAGGGGGAACCTCATGGACTACGTGGACCCGGCCCGCAACCTCATCTCGTTCACCACCGGCGGCGGCGCGGTGTTCGCGGAGTCCGCGCCCGCGCAGGCCGTCGACGCCTTCCGCCAGGCGTGGGAGCGGGTCTCGGCCGACCACGGCGTCGAGGCGGGCGAGGTGACCCGCATCGAGGCCTACTGGCAGCCCGCGCACTGGGACGAGCGCTACCTCACGCGCACCTTCGGCGACGTCGAGCTGGAGTACGTCTTCCCCCGGCCCGATCCGGGCGGCTGGCACACCGCCCTGGACCGGGCGCGGGAAGTCCTCGACGAGGTGGCCGCGGGCTGACGCTCAGCGGGCCGGGCGCTTCACCGGCTCGCAGCACCCCACCGCGCACGGCGCGCCGTTCACGGTGCACCCGGCGAGCGGGAACTCCGACAGCTTCCGCACCGGCGCCTGCGCCAGGTGCTCGCGCACCAGCTCCACCACCAGCTCCGCGAACCGCGGGTCGCCGTTCGGCGTCGCCGCGCGGGCGAAGCCCATGCCGTGCTCCGCGGCGCGCTCGGCGGCCTCGTTGTCCAGGTCCCAGATCACTTCGAGGTGGTCGGAGACGAACCCGACCGGGCAGACGACAACCCCCTGGACCCCGGCGGCGTGCAGCGCGTCGAGGTGGTCGACGATGTCCGGCTCCAGCCACGGCACCTGCGGCGGCCCGGACCGCGACTGCCACACCACGTCGTACTCGGCGACTCCGGCCTGCGCGGCCACCAGGCGCGCGGCTTCGTGGATCTGCCGCGAGTAGCGGCGCCCGCCCTCCTCCGGCGGCCCGGCGGCCTTGTCCGCGCTCTCCGGCACCGAATGCGCGGTGAACACGACCCGCGCGCCGGGCACCTGCTCCAGCCCGGCGCGCACCGCGTCGGCGAAGGCGCCGACGAACAGCGGGTGGTCGAAGAAGTGCCGCAGCTTCACCAGTTCCGGCGCGCTGTCACCGACCGCGGCGCGCGCCCGCTCGATGTCCTCGTCGTACTGGCGGCACGCCGAGTAGCCGCCGTAGGCACTGGTCGGGAACACCAGCGCGCGGCGCACCCCGTCGGCCTTCATCCGGGCGACGGTGTCCTCGACCATCGGTTCCCAGTTACGGTTGCCGAAGTACACCGGCAGGTCGATCCCCTGCGCCGCGAGTTCCTTCTCCACCGCGGCGATCGCCTCGCGGTTGAGCCGGTTGATCGGCGACACGCCACCGAAGTGCTGGTAGTGCTCGGCGACCTCGAGCAGGCGTTCGCGCGGCACCCCCCGGCCCCGCGTCACGTTCTCCAGGAACGGCATGACGTCGTCCGGTCCCTCGGGACCGCCGAAGGACAGCCACAGCAGCGCGTCGTAACTCACGGTAGACGATTCTGCCGCTGTGGCCGCCCCCACGCCCGCTCAGGGGTCAGAGTCCGAGCGCGTGCACCCCGCCGTCGACCCAGATCATCGAACCCGTCGTGGCGGGCAGCCAGTCCGACAGCACGGCGCAGATGGTCTTCGCGACCGGCGTCGGGTCCTCGGCGTCCCAGCCCAGCGGGGCGCGGTCGCCCCAGCCGCCCTCCAGCTCGCCGAAGCCCGGGATGGACTTGGCGGCCATGGTCTTGACCGGGCCTGCCGCGACGAGGTTCACCCGGATGCCCTGCGGGCCCAGGTCGCGCGCCAGGTACCGGTTGACCGACTCCAGCGCCGCCTTCGCCACGCCCATCCAGTTGTAGGCCGGCCACGCCACCCGCGCGTCGAAGTCCATGCCGACCACGGAGGAACCCCGGGACAGCAGCGGCAGCAGCGCCTTCGTCAGCGACATGAACGAGTACGCCGAGACCTCGACCGCGACCGAGACGTCCTCCTTCGGGGCGTCCAGGAACGGCGCGCCCAGGCAGGACTGCGGCGCGAAGCCGATCGAGTGCAGCACCCCGTCCAGGCCGTCGACGTGCTCCCGCACGCGGTCGGCCAGCGTGTCCAGGTGCTCGGTGTTCTGCACGTCCAGCTCGATCACCGGCGCCTCCTCCGGCAGGCGCTTGGCGATGCGCTCCACCAGCGAAAGCCGGCCGAAACCGGTGAGCACGACCTTCGCGCCCTGCTCCTGCGCGGCCTTCGCCGCGTGGAACGCGATCGAGCCGTCGGTGATCACCCCGGTGATCAGCAGTCGCTTACCTTCCAGAAGTCCGGCCACGCCAGTCCTTTCGGTGTCGGTTCGGGAGAAGAGGGTCAGTGGCCCATGCCGAGGCCGCCGTCGACCGGCAGCACGGCGCCGTTGATGTAGCCCGCCTCGTCGGAGGCCAGGAAGCGCACCGCGGCGGCGATGTCGGCGGTGTCGCCGTAGCGCCCCGCCGGGATCTGGTTCAGCGCCGCGTTGCGCTGGTCGTCGGTCAGCGCGTTCGTCATGTCGGTGACGATGAACCCGGGCGCGACCACGTTCGCGGTGATGTTGCGCGACCCCAGCTCGCGGGCCAGCGACCGGGCCATGCCGACCAGGCCCGCCTTGCTCGCGGCGTAGTTGACCTGCCCGGCGCCGCCGGAGAGCCCCACCACGGACGAGATGAAGATGAACCGGCCCCACTTGCCGCGCAGCATGCCCCGCGAGGCCCGCTTCGCGACCCGGTAGGCGCCGGTGAGGTTGGCGTCGACGACCCGGGTGAACTGGTCCTCGCTCATCCGCATCAGCAGCGTGTCGTCGGTGATGCCGGCGTTGGACACGACCACCTCGACCGGGCCCTGGTGCTCCTCGACCTGCTTGAACGCCGCGTCGACCTGCTCGCTGTCGGTGACGTCGGCCTGCACGCCGAACAGGCCCTCCGGCGCGCCGGACCCGCGGTGCGTCACCGCCACCTGGTGCCCGGCCTCGGCGAGGCCCCGGGCGATGGCCAGGCCGATGCCGCGGTTGCCGCCGGTGACCAGTACGGACCGTCCCACGTGACACTCCTCGTTCGATTTCCCGCAGTTGCCCGGTGAGGTTATCCGGCGGCCCGGAGGCGGGGCAGCACCGCCCGGCCCACTACCTGGAAGTAACCCGGTGAGCCCGGTCACGAGGGTCTTCGTCCTAAGGAATTGTTAGCTTCCGGCGCACTCCGTTGTCCGCGGCGGCCCCTGCCACCGAACGTGGTCCGCGGTCATGAGACAAGGGAGTTCCTGATGACGACTGGCATCGACGCCGGGGCGGACCGGCGCGCCGGGCGCCGCGTGGTGAGCAACATCCTCCGCGGCTCGGTCGGCAACCTGATCGAGTGGTACGACTGGTACGCCTACACCGCGTTCAGCGTGTACTTCGCCGCCACCTTCTTCCCGAAGGGCGACTCGACCGCGCAGCTGCTCAACACCGCGGGCGTGTTCGCGGTCGGGTTCCTGATGCGGCCGCTCGGCGGCTGGCTGCTCGGCCGCTACGCCGACCGGTTCGGGCGGCGCGCGGCGCTGACGCTGTCGGTCAGCCTGATGGCTGCGGGCTCGCTGCTGATCGCGCTGACGCCGGGCTACTCCTCGATCGGCATCGCCGCGCCGCTGCTGCTCGTGCTGGCCCGGCTGCTGCAGGGCATCTCGGTCGGCGGCGAGTACTCCACCTCGGCGACCTACATGTCGGAGGTCGCCACGCGCGGCAAGCGCGGCTACTACTCCAGCTACCAGTACGTCACGCTGATCGCGGGTCAGCTGGTCGCGCTCGCGGTGCAGATCCTGCTGCAGCAGGTCCTGACCACGCAGCAGCTGGACAGCTGGGGCTGGCGGATCGCGTTCGGCATCGGCGCGGTCGGCGCGCTGATCGTGTTCTGGCTGCGCCGCGGCATGGACGAGTCGGCCGACTTCGAGGCCGCCAAGGCCGACCGCGACCGCGCCGCGCACGGCACGCTTAAGGCGCTAGCCAAGCACCCCAAGGAGGTCGCCCTCGTGGTCGGCCTGACCATGGGCGGCACGCTGTTCTTCTACACGTACACGACCTACCTGCAGAAGTTCATGGTCAACACCAGCGGCATCAGCAAGCCCAACGCGGCGTGGATCAACTTCTTCGCGCTGGTGGTGTTCGTGCTGCTGCAGCCGCTGTACGGCGCGCTGTCCGACCGGGTGGGCCGCAGGCCGCTGCTGATCGGGTTCGGGGTGCTGGGCACGCTCGTGACGGTGCCGTCGCTGACGCTGCTGTCGCACACGAAGAACCCGGTGTTCGCGTTCGTGCTGATGGTGGTGCCGCTGGCGATCAGCGCGCTCTACACGTCGATCAGCGCGGTGGTGAAGGCGGAGCTGTTCCCGACCAACATCCGCGCGCTGGGCGTCGGGCTGCCCTACTCGGTCGCGGTCGCCGTGTTCGGCGGCACCGCCGAGTACATCGCGCTGTGGTTCAAGCAGGCCGGGCACGAGTCGCTGTTCTTCTGGTACGTGACGGCCGTCGTGTTCGTCTCGCTGGTCATCTACGTGCGGATGCGGGACACCAGCAAGGACTCGGCGATGGACCGGTCGTAGTGTGTACCGCCGTGCGCGTGTTGCTGGTCGAGGACGACGACGGGGTGGCCGATGCCCTCGTCGACTCGCTCGGCGCGCACGGCCACCAGCCCACCCGGGTGCGGCGCGGTGAGGACGCGCTGCTCGCCCACCGCGACGCCGACCTGGCCCTGCTCGACCTCGGCCTGCCCGACCTGGACGGCCTGGAAGTGCTGCGCAAGCTGCGGGCGGTGAGCACGCTGCCGGTCATCGTGCTCACCGCGCGCGGCGACGAACGGTCGGTGGTGCGCGGGTTGCGGCTCGGGGCGGACGACTACCTGGTCAAGCCGGTGCGGCTGAGCGAGCTGCTGGCCCGGATCGAGGCGGTCACCCGGCGCGCCGCGGCCGCCCGGCCGGAACCGCAGGTGGTCGTCGTCGGGGACATCGAGGTGGACCTCGGCGCCCGGCGGGTCGTGGTGGGCGGCGCGGAGGTCGAGCTGACCGCGAAGGAGTTCGCCGTGCTGGCGGCGCTGGCGCGGCGGGCGGGCACCGCGGTGAGCAGGCAGCAGCTGATGGACGAGGTGTGGGGCGACGCGTACGTGGCGGTGTCGCGGTCGCTGGACGTGCACCTGACCCAGCTGCGGGCGAAGCTGCGGCGGCCGGAGCTGTTGACCACGATCCGCGGGTTCGGCTACCGGCTGGGCGCGTAGGTGCGCACCCGGGTACTGGCCGTCCTGCTGGCCTTCGTCGTGCTCGCGACCGCGGGATTCGCGCTGCCGCTGCTGACCGTGACCGCCACCGAGCGCACCCAGCAGCTGCTGCTCGCCAGGACGGCGGACCTGGACCGGTTCGCGGCGCTGGCCGACCAGGCGGTCGCCGCGGGTGACGCGTCGGCGCTGCGGGCCGAGGTGACGCGGTACACCGAGCTGTACGGCGAGGGGATCGTGGTGGTCACCACCCGGCGCGCGCCGGTGGCCGAGACCGGTGGCCTGAGCGCGTCGGATCCGGTGGTCGCCGAGCTGATCGACGCGGCGTTGCGGAACCAGCCGAGCCAGCCCGCGGCGACCGTGCGGCCGTGGTCGCGCACGCCGGTGCTGCTGGCGCGGCCGGCCGGCACGGGCACGAAGGTCTCCGGCGCGGTGGTGCTGCGGGCCTCGGTGGCGGCGGCCGCCGACGACGTGCGGCGCAGCTGGTTCGCGGTGCTGGCCGGGGCGGCGCTGGTGACGCTGGCCGGCGCCGGGCTCGCGCTCGGGGCGACGCGGTGGGTGCTGGGCCCGATGCGGCGTCTGGACCGCGCGGTGGGCGACCTGACCGCGGGGCTGCGGCCGGTGCACGCGGACCTGGCCGGGCCGCCCGAGCTGCGGCAGCTCACGGCGGGTTTCAACCGGATGTCGGACACGGTGACGGCAGCGCTGGACCAGCAGCGGCAGCTGGTCGCGGACACCTCGCACCAGATGCGCAACCCCATGACGGCGCTGCGGTTGCGGGTCGACGCGCTCGGCTCGTCGCTGCCCGCGTCGGCCGCGCGCACGTACGAGGGCGCGGTCGGGGAGCTGGACCGCCTGGAGGCCCTGCTGGACGACCTGCTGACCTTGGCGACGGCCGAGCACCGGGCCGGCGAGCTGGCCGTGTCCGGCGAGGGTGCCTCCTGTGACGCGGCGGCAGTGGCGGAGGCGCAGGTGCACCTGTGGCAGCCCGCCGCGGAACGGGCCGGGGTTTCGTTGCGCTTCACCGGGAGCCCGGCCCAGGCAGCGGCGACGGAGGCCGAGCTGGCGCAGGTGCTCGACGTGCTGCTGGACAACGCGCTGAAGTACGCGCCGGGCACGGAGGTCCAGGTTTCATGCGGGGCCGAGGGCGCGTGGGTGGTCGTGTCGGTGGCGGATGCCGGGCCCGGGCTGTCCGCGGACGAGCTGGCGCAGGCGCAGGCGCGGTTCTGGCGCGCCGAACGGCACCGGAACCTGCCCGGAACGGGCCTGGGCCTGGCGATCGCCGAGCGCTTGACGGCGGGCCGGGGCGGCCGGATCGAACTGCGGGCCGCGGAGCCGCACGGCCTGGTGGTGCGGGTGCTGCTTCCTCGTGTGGAGGTGGGTGCCCGGTGAGCGCTCTGCCCGCCGAGACCCGCCACCAGTGCGGAGACGGGTATGGTGGTTGGTCATGGTTTGCCCCCGCTGGGGAGGCGGCGGGGGGTCATGGCACTGCCGCGCGCGACAGCGAGAGCGCGGGCCGGCCGCAGCGCGATTCCGGCCTAGCCGGCGGCCGCCACCCGAGCGGAGGCGCCGCATGACCAGCCGCCGCAGTCTGCTCCGCGCCGGGATCGCCGTCGCGGCCACCGGCGCGCTCCTCGGGGCCGGCGCCCCGCCCCGTCCGGACGGGCCCGCGGGCCGGTTGCGCATCGCCACCGGGGAGGAAGCCGGGTTCTACCTCGCTTTCGGTCAGCTCCTCGCCGCGGAGCTGAACGCCGCCCACCCCCGCCTGCACACCGTCGCGCTGCCGACCGAGGCCAGCGTCGCCAACCTGGAGATGCTCGACGCCCGCGCGGCCGAGCTCGCCCTCAGCCTCGCCGACATCGCGGGCGCCGCCACCGACGGCGCGGCCCCGTTCGGCCGCCGCATCGAGCTGTGCGCGCTCGGCCGCGTCTACGAGAACTACCTCCAGCTCGCCGTCCGCGCCGACTCCCCCATCACCTCGGTCGCCGACCTCGCCGGGCGCACCGTTTCCCTCAGCGCGCCCCGCTCCGGCGCGGCCGTCCTCGGCGACCGGCTCTTCGCCGCGGCCGGGGTCACGATCGTCGACCGGCACCTGCCGATGCTCGAGGCAGGCGAAGCCCTTCGCCAGGGCCGGATCGACGCGATGCTCGTCTCCGGCGGGGTGCCGTTGCCGGTTCTGTCCACGTTGGACAACGAGATCGGCATCCGCCTGCTGCCGCTGGCCCCCTACCTCCCGGCGTTGCGCGGCCCCGGCCAGGAAGCCGTGCGCGTGCCCGCAGGCGCCTACCGCTCCCCCGAGGTCGACACCATCGGCGTGGCGAGCCTGCTCGTCTGCCGCCCGGACCTGCCCGCCGACGTGGCCGCCACGGTCACCCGCGTGCTCGTGCAGCGGGCGGCCCACCTGGTGCCCGCGCAGGCCGTGGCCACCCAGTTTCTCGATGTACGTTCGCTGATCGGAACCGGTACCGTTCCCCTGCACCCCGGAGCCGTGGCGACCTACCGCGCGTTGCACGGCTGAGCGAGGAAGGAGCACCGGTGACCCAGTCCCGTCCGCCGGTCGTGGCCATGCCGCTGCGCGTCCGCTTCCACGAATGCGATCCGCAGGGCATCGTCTTCAACGCCCACTACCTGGCCTACTTCGACATGGCCTCGTTCGAGTTCTTCAAGGCGATCTTCGGCTCCTACGACGCCCTGCGCGACCAGGGCGTCGACTGCGTGGTGGCCGAGTCGAACCTGCGGTACCGCGCGCCGAGCCGGTTCGACGACGAACTGGTCGTCGAGGTCGCGATCGACCACCTCGGCACCACCTCGATGATCCTGGCGTTCACCGTCCGCCGCGGCGACGACCTGATCGCGACCGGCACGAACCGCTACGTGTTCGTCGACGCCCGGACCCTGGCCAAGGCCGCGCCGCCGGAGGACGTGCGCGCCAAGCTGCTGGCCCACACATGACCGAACCCGCCTTCGTGCGGCACACCCGCGCGGCCTACGACGCCATCGCCGGCGAGTTCGCCGAGTGGATCCGCGACGAGCTGGCGGTCAAACCGCTCGACCGCGCCGTGCTGGCCGCGTTCGCCGAACTGGCGGACGGGCCGGTCGCGGACGTCGGCTGCGGCTCCGGCCGGATCACGGCGCACCTGCGGGGCCTCGGCGTGGACGCGTTCGGCATCGACCTCTCCCCCGAGATGGTCGCCGTGGCCCGGCGCACCCACCCGGGCGTCCGCTTCGAGGTCGGGTCGATGACCGCACTCGACCTCCCCGACGGCAGCCTGGGCGGGCTGGTGGCCTGGTACTCGATCATCCACGTCCCGCCGGGCACCCTGCCCGCGGTGCTCGCCGGGTTCCGCCGGGTCCTCGCGCCCGGCGGCTGGCTGCAATTGGCGTTCGACGTCGGCGACGAGCCCGTGCACCGCGACGAGATCGGCGGGCACCGGGTGAGCCTGGACTTCCACCAGCGCCGCGTGGACGAGGTGGCGGCCCTGCTCACCGAGGCCGGGTTCGAGGTGCGCGCCCGGCTGGAGCGCGCACCCGACGAAGCGGGGCCGTTCCCCGAAACGGCCCCGCAGGCGTTCGTCCTGGCCCGGCGGCCCACTCAGGCCTCCTGAACGCCCGGCCGCCGGTCCTCCACGACGTAGCTGGCGCGCGTGCTGATCGGGGCGCCCGGCTTCGTCACGTACGGCACGACCCGGAAGTCGCTGCGCCAGCGCTGCCGGTTCACGTTGACCCGCACGTAGCCCCGCTGGGCGTTGAAGAACTTCATGTGCGGGTTGGCCGCCAGGAAGTTCGTGCCGTCGGTGTTCATGTCCGCGCCGTCGCCGCCGCTGGTGATCGAGGTGCCGACGAACTCGCTGCCGACGGTGGCCGAGCCCGGGTCGGCGTAGTCGCGCTTGAGGTCCCAGGCGTAGTTCTGGTGCCGGTCGCCGGTGATCACGACCAGGTTGCGCACGTCCCGGTCCTGGGCGGCGGCCAGCACCTTGTTGCGCTCGGCGACGTAGCCGTCCCACGGGTCCAGCCACACGTCGACCGGCGCACCCGGGTCGCGGTCGGTCTGGCCCATCGGCGCCTGGTTGCCCAGCACCTGCCAGCGCGCCTTCGACTGCGAGAACCCGTCGATGAGCCACTCCCGCTGCTGCGGGCCGAGCAGGGTGCGCTCCGGGTCGAGCCGCTCGGTGCAGGTGGCCGAGTTGCCGTCGCCGCAGGGCTGGTCGTCGCGGTACTGGCGGGTGTCCAGCATGGTGATCTCGGCCAGCTGCCCGTAGGACAGGCGGCGGTGCAGCCGCACGTTCGGGCCGGCGGGCATCTGCGTGTGCCGGTAGGGCAGGTTCTCGTAGTTGGCCTGGAACGCCTGGGCACGGCGCTGCCGGAACACGGCCGGGTCCTGGTCGGGCTCGGTGTCGGCCTGCGAGATGTCACCGGCCCAGTTGTTCTCGACCTCGTGGTCGTCGATGGTGTGGATCCAGGGGAAGCGGGCGTGCGCGGCCTGCAGCGGCGCCTCCGCCTTGTAGAGCGCGTACTGCAGGCGGTAGCGGGCGAGGTCGAAGGTCTCGGTCTTGAACTTGTCCTCGACGGTCACGCCGCGCTTGTTGGTGCCCACGCCGGACTCGTACAGGTAGTCGCCGAGGTGCACGACGAAGTCCAGGTCCTCGGCGGCCATGTGCTCGTAGGCGGTGTAGTAGCCGTCCTGCCAGGCCTGGCACGAGGCGAACGCGAAGTTCAGCTCCCGCGGCGACGACCACAGCGCGGGCGCGGTGCGGGTGCGGCCGACCATCGAGATCTCGCCGCCGACGCGGAAGCGGTAGAAGTACTCGTGGTCGGGCGCCAAGCCGGAGATCTCCGGGTGCACCGAGTGGCCCAGCTCGGGGGTGGCGATCGCGCTGCCCCGCCGAACCACGGCGCGGAACCGCTCGTCGTGGGCCACCTCGTACTCGACCCGGACCGGGACCGCGGGCATGCCGCCCGCGCCGTCGGCGGCGAACGGCTCCGGGGCGAGCCGGGTCCACAGCACGACTCCGTCGGGGGCCGGGTCGCCGGAGGCGACGCCGAGCGTGAACGGGTTGGTCCCCTTGACGGGGCTGGCGTAGGCATTCGCCGCCGTCCAGGCGCCGGTGCCGAGCAGCACCGCCGCGGCGCCCGCCCCGCTGAAGCCGAGGAACCGGCGGCGGGACAGGTGGTTCGGGCGCACGACCATGTGAGGTCCTCCTGTGGTGGGATGGGAGCACCAGGATGCTCACGGCCCGACATGACCGTCAGCGTCCGGACGGGCGAACCACAGGTGAACGGAAACGATCAACTCGAATGTTCCGGATTCTCTTCTACCAGCCGGAGATCCCGCCCAACACGGGCAACGCGATCCGGCTCGCGGCCAACTCGGGCTGCCAGCTGCACCTCGTCGAGCCGCTGGGCTTCCAGTTCGAGGACAAGCACCTGCGCCGCGCCGGGCTGGACTACCACGACCTGGCCGACGTGCACGTGCACCCGGACCTGGACAGCGCGTGGAAGGCGCTGCTGCCGGCCAACGTGTACGCGTTCAGCGCCGGCGCCACCCGGTGGTACACCGAGGTGGCGTACCAGCCGGGCGACGTGCTGCTGTTCGGGCCCGAATCGTCCGGGCTGCCCGCCGCCGTGCAGGACGCCCCGCAGGTCACCGACCGCGTGCGCGTGCCGATGAAGCCGGGGGTCCGCTCGCTCAACCTGGCCAACACGGCCGCCATCGCGGTGTTCGAGGCCTGGCGTCAACAGGGTTTCCCCGGCGGCGTCTAGCGGTGCTCGTTCACCGGCGCCGTGGACAGCAGGTCGTCGCGGTAGTCGCCGGGCAGCTGCTGGACCAGGTCGTCGAACTCGCCCTTGCTCACGCCCGCCTTCAGCGCGGCGATGACGGCCCGGGCGTGCTCGCGGGCGCCGTCCTGTGTGCAGCCGTGGCCTTCGGCGTCCATGACGCGCCGGTAGAACTCCTCGACACCGAAGGACGCGCCTTCGCCGGTGGCGGGCAGCGCCTCCTTGATGCCGGCGGGCAGCTGTCCGGCCAGGTCACCCGGCTCACCGCCGGCGAGCCGCTGCCCCAGCACGGTCAGGGTGGCGCGAGTGGCGTCCGCCGCGTGCCCGGCGTCCTCGAGGCCCGCGGTCTTCCGCACGGCAGCGACGATTTCGTGTTCCTTCATCACACCTCCCGTGGATCGCTTCCGGGAGGCGCATACCCGGCCGGGCCAGGCCCGACACGTCACCCGGCCTCCGGGGGCGCCACCGCGTCCAGCCCCCACGCCTCGCGGAACGCGCTGACCGTCAGCCACGCCAGCCGGGCGTTCACCGCGAACAGCTGGCGCACCGAGGTGAGCGTGTCGAAGGAGGCATCACCTTCGCTGTCCCGGCCGCGCGCCAGCTCGGCCTCGCCGAAGCCGTCGCCGAAGACCTCCCGGACGGTGCCCAGGTAGTAGAGGTAGCCGAGGGTTTCGAGCTGGACCCGGCGCAGTCCCTCGTCGTCACCGGGCGAGACGGGCGGTCGCGCCGCCGCCGTCAGCAGGACCGGCGCGTCCGGCACGGCGTGCGCCTCGACGTGCCGGACCAGCTCGCTGGCCCGCGCGTGGTCGTACGCCTCGCGCGCGACGACCGTGCGCAACCCGGCGAGCTTGCCCTTCAGGTCCTCGTCGACCACCCGGCGGCACACCGCGTCGAGTGACCCGGGCTCGGCGGTCACCAGCCGCGCGACGCGGATCAGCTCCCGCGGCAGCCCGCCGGCCAGGCAGTGGCAGAGGCAGACGAACGGCTCGGGCAGGCCCAGCACGCGGGCGCCGAGCACGGCACCGGCGTCCGGCAGCCGCAGGTGGTCCAGCCGGAAGATCATGTCGAAGGCGCTGTCGAACGCGTCCCGCACCGGCAGCCCCCGCCGTTCGAACGACGCGAGCGCGTCCTCGGACACCGACACCAGGAACAGGAACCCGGGCACGTCCAGGTTGAACAGGGCCTTGACCTCGTTGACGAAGTCCTGCGCCTCCTCCGGCGAGAGGATCTTGTCCAGCTCGTCGAGCACGATCACCACCGAGGGCGTGGCGATGTCCGGCAGGCGGGAGACGCAGTCGATCGTGGTGCGGAGGAACTCGCCGAACTCGTGCACGATCTGCGGGTAGCTGCGCGGCTGGCGGGTCAGCTCGCGGGAGTCGCTGAGCCCGGTCTCCGCCCCGAACAGCAGGCCCACTTTGCCCGACCACCCCGAGGTGTGCTTCTGCTGGAATTCGATGCCGTCCAGGGTTTCCCTGGCCAGGTCCCGCAGTCCGGGCAGGTCCCGCGGCCTGCGGGTGAGGGCGGGCGCGGGCGCCCGCGCGAACCGGCGACGCCGCGCCAGGTACAGCACGGTCACCCCGGCCAGCACGACGACGAGCGGCCACCACATGGCCGACAGCCAGCTGCCGAAGTCCTGGCGCGGCCCGCTGACCGCGGCCGCGCCGACGAACCCGACCACGACCCACAGGACGACGGCGGCCAGCAACGGCGCGGCGGGCCGCAGCAGCGCGAGCCGCTCGGTCCACCGCGGGGGCCGGTCCTTGATCCGCGCGGCGCAGAACCCGAGCACCTCGGCGCAAGTGCGCGCGAAGAGGTGGAGGACGAACTCGCGGGCGTCGTAGCGCACCGGGACGCTTTCCAGGACCACGATGTGCTGCCTGCCCGCCTCGAGGAACCGGCCGGCCTGGTAAGCCTCCAGCAGGGTGGACTTGCCCGCGCCGCGCGGCCCGGCCACGCCGATGGCCCCGCCGCTGATCCCGCTGGTGAGCCGGCGCAGCCGGGTGAACGCGGCGGTGTCGACGATTCGGTCACCCGCGCGCATCAGCCCGAGCCCGGCGCGGTTGAGCTCCGGCAGCACCGTGCTGAACGACGGGTTCACCGCCTCGTTCAGGTGCCGGGTGACCGCCGGGAGCACCGCGCGCATCGCCGCGGACCGCCAGTCCCGCTCGGCCTGTCCGGCGCGGACCCGCAACGCGTCCCGCGTCGCGGTCCACTTCGCGCTGCCGCGCCGCTCCGGGTCCTGCGACAGCCGGGCGGGCACCAGCCCGGGGCTCAGCGACAGCGGGCCACCCAGCACGAGGACCAGCAGGGTGACACCGTCGGCGAGCAACCACACCTGCCAGTCCGGCCACGGCAACGGGATCACGTGCGACAACAGCAGGCAGGCCGCCACCGCGGCCACCGCGGCGGCGAGCGCGGTCCGCGCGACGACCGGCGGCGGGATGCGGCGTCCCGGCTCCTCGTCCTTCTCGGGGCTGAAGGTCGCCAGGCACGCCGTCAGGAACACGAACCCGGCGGCCAGCCCGGCCAGCACCCACACCACGGTGGCCCAGAACGGCCCCATCGCCGCCTTCGACGACGGCCACAGCCGCCACAGCACCAGCAGGAACGTCGTCGCGATGGCGGTCGTCACCGGCCAGCCGGCGCCGGCCCGGGCGGGCTTGCCGGTGAACCTCGTGCCGGCCCGGGCGATCAGCCGGTGGGCCCACCGCAGCGCGAACCCGCCCGCCACCGCCCCGGCCACGAAGATCCAGAACCGCGCGCCGCCGCTCAGCGACGTCTGGCCGAGCTGCCAGGTCGCGAGCGGGAACACCAGGCCCGGCCACATCGCGGCGCCGGTCAGCGCGTGGCCCTTCCGGTCCCGGGCCGATGGCGTTCGGGCGGCCGGCGTGGCGTCGCGTTGCTCGTGGTCGGCCAGCGCCTGCCGGGCCAGCCGCAGCCCCGCGATCTCCGGGTTGGTGTGCCGCAGGATGCCCTGGCTGCCGCGCAGCACCGCCGACCGCACGTGCGCCCGCACGCCCGCCCGGTCGGCCTCGGCCACGCGACGGCCGAGCTCGGTGGCGACCGAGGGGTCGGCCAGCGCTTCGTCGACGAGGTCCGGCAGGCGGTCGCGCAGTTCCGCGACCAGCGCGTCCGGCGGGGCGTCCGCCGTGTCACCCCGTGTCCCGGCGGACGCCTCGTGCAGTGCGGTCATGATCGAGCACTGTATCGGCGCACGCCCCGGGCGGCCCGCGTTTCGGCGGATCTACGCCCCGACGGTCCGGCTGTGGCTGGGCCGGTGTGTCACGGACGAGAACCGGTCGTGAACCACCCACACCGAACAACACACCTACGGCAGGCGCTGCCCCACGAACAGCGACGTGCCCGCGGCGGCGACGAGGGCCAGCGTGCCGAGCAGGACCCACGGCCTGCTGGCGTCGGCTTCCTTCATCTCGTAACCGATCTGCTCGCCGAGGTCGGCGTAGACCTCCTTGAGCTGCTCGGCCGAGCCGGCCTGGTAGAACTGCCCGTCCGAGAGGCGCGCGACCTCCTGCAGCGAGCCGTCGTCGACGTCCACCGGCACCTCGCGGCCGTCGATCTCGACGGTGCCGTGGCTGGTGCCGAAGGAGATCGTGGAGATCGGCACCTGCTGCTTGCGCGCCTCCTGCGCGGCGGTGAACGCGCCGCGCGGCGCGTACAGGTCGTCGGGCACGGTCTGCTTGCCGTCGCTCATCAGCACGATCCGCGCCGGCGGCGGCCCGTCGGCGCCGCCGACCACCGCCGAGAAACCCTGGATGGACTGCAGCGCCGCGTAGATGCCTTCGCCGGTCGCGGTCGACTGGGCCAGCTTGAGGTTGTCGATCGCGCTGACCACGCTCTGCCGCTGCGTCGTCGGCGCCACCAGGACGGTCGCGGTGCCCGCGAACGACACCAGGCCCAGGTTGATGCCGGGTGTGAGGCCCTGCGCGAACTGGGTCGCCGCGTCCTGGGCCGCCTTGATCCGGGAGGGCTTGACGTCGGTGGCGTCCATGGACAGCGACACGTCCACTACCAGCATCACGGTGGCGCGGTTGCGCGGCACCTTCTGCTCCGCGGTGGGCCCGGCCAGCCCGACGGTCAGCAGCAGCAGCGACACGATGATCAGCGCGGCAGGCACGTGCCGCGGCCAGCCCTGCGAGCGGGGCGCGATGCGGTCGAGCAGTTCCAGGTTGGTGAACCGCATGGTGCGGCGCCGACGGGCGCGCTGCGCCAGCACGTAGCCGACCGCGACCGCGGCGACCACGAACAGCAGCAGGAACCACCAGGGCGCGCTGAAACCGGAGAGGCTCATGCGACGCCCCCGCTCCACCGCCGCTTGCGCGCCACCACGAACCGCACGGTGTCGGCGATCCAGTCGGAGTCCGTGCGCAGCACCAGGTGCGCCGCCCCGGCCTGCCGCAGCGCCCGCGCCACCTGGTCACGGTGGGCCTGCGCGGCGGCGGCGAACTCGCGCCGCAGCAACGCTGAGGCCCGCACCTCGCGTTGTCTGCCGGTCTCCGGGTCGGCCAGCACGACCGTGCCCACCTCCGGCAGGTCGACGTCGCGGGGGTCGATCACCTCGATGCCGATGAGGTCGTGCCGCGCGGACAACGCGCGCAGCGGGCGCTGCCACCCGGTGCCGCCGAGGAAGTCGGACACCACGACGACGAGGCCGCGGCGGCGCGGCGGGCGGCGCAGCTGCTCGACCATGGCGGCGAGGTCGCCCCGGGTGCCCTCGGCCGCGCGTGGCATCTCGGCGATCTTGCGGAGCAGGTTCCGGGCGTGCGCGCGGCCGCCGCGGGCCGGGACGCGTTCGGTCTGGTCCCCGTTGGAGAAGACCGCGCCGAGCCGGTTGCCGCCGCCGCCGGTCAGGTGCGCGATCGCGGCGACCGCGCACACCACCAGGTCGCGCTTCTCGGACAGGGCGGTGCCGAAGTCCAGGCTCGCGGACAGGTCGGCGGCGACCCAGGTCTCCAGCTCGCGGTCGGCGACCGTCTCGCGGATGTGCGGCTCGGTGGTGCGGGCGGTGACGGCCCAGTCCATGCGGCGCACGTCGTCGCCCGGCTGGTAGGGCCGCGCCTCGCCCGGCTCGGAGCCGGGGCCGGGCACGAGGCCGAGGTGGTTGCCCTGCAGCAGGCCGTCGAGCCGGCGGCGCACCTCGAGTTCGAGCATGCGCAGGCCGGCATCGAGCCGTTCACCGCGGAGCACGGGCGGCGCCCACGCGGGCCGGGCGCTGCCGTCGCCGGTGTTTCCCCTGGCCACTACCGCCCCGGGGTCCCGTTCGGCAGCGGCTGAGCGGGGCCGCCCTGTGGCCGGGCGGAGACCTGCGGCAGCGGCACGGTCTGCAGCACGCGGGTGATGATGTGGTCCAGGGGCACGGCATCGGCGAGCGCGTCGTAGGACAGCACGAGCCGGTGGCGCAGCACGTCCGGCACGACGTCGACGACGTCCTGGGGCAGCACGTAGTCGCGGCCGCGGACGAGCGCGAGCGCGCGGGCGGCGGCGATGATGCCGAGGCTGGCGCGCGGCGAGGCGCCGTAGGACACCCAGCCCGCGACGTCGGTGAGGCCGTGCTCGGCCGGGGTGCGGGTGGCCAGCACCAGGCGCACCACGTAGTCGACGAGCGAGTGGTGCACGAACACCTTCGCGGCGACGTCCTGCAGCCGGACCAGCTCGGCCGGGCTGAGGACCTCGTGCGGCTCCGGCGGCGTGACGCCCATCCGGTAGATGATCTCGCGCTCCTCCTCGGCGGAGGGGTAGTCGACGATGATCTTGAACAGGAACCGGTCGCGCTGCGCCTCCGGCAGCGGGTAGACGCCCTCGTTCTCGATCGGGTTCTGGGTCGCGAGCACCAGGAACGGGTCGGGCATCGGGAAGGTCTTGCCGCCGATGGAGACGTGCCGTTCGGCCATCACCTCGAGCATCGCGGACTGCACCTTGGCGGGCGCGCGGTTGATCTCGTCGGCGAGGACGAAGTTCGCGACGACCGGGCCGAGCTCGACGTCGAACTTCTCGCTGCCCTGCCGGTAGATGCGGGTGCCGAGGATGTCGGCGGGCACCAGGTCGGGCGTGAACTGGACGCGGGAGAACGAGCCGCCGACGACGCGGGCGAGGGTCTCCACCGCGAGGGTCTTGGCCACGCCCGGCACGCCCTCCAGCAGCAGGTGCCCCTTGGCCAGCAGGCCCACCAGGAGCCGCTCGACGAGCCGGTCCTGCCCGACGATCACCCGCTTGACCTCGAACACGGTGCGCTCGAGCAGCTGCGCGTCCCGCGCGGGGGTCGCGGACTGCTGTTGCCCGTTCGCGCCCTCCGGGTAGCGGGGCTCGGTCACGGTTCCCTCCTCGCTCACGTTCACCTCTGCGCTGCGACCGTACTAGCCGGCCGGGCACGGGAGGTCGCCACGGTAGTCAACTCGCTCAGCGGTGTGACGACTGTGAACTGCCGGCCGGCGTCAGGCCAGGCGGTCGAGGTCCTGCGGCGTGTCGACGTCGGCGCACTCCCCCGGCGCGGCAGGCACCTCCACGATCTCCAGGTGGTCGAGGACGCGCCGCAGGGCCGCCCCGTGCGGTTCGGCAGGCAGGGCGGCGCGCAGGCTCTCGGTGCGCCACACGCCGATGAGCCACTGGCGGCGGCCGGTGTCGTCGGTGAGCAGCGCGCCGTCGGCGTCGCCGAGCGCCGTGGTGAGCCGCTCCACTGTGGACGGTGTGATCCCGGCCAGGTCCCCGGCGAGCAACACGACCCGGCTCGTGGAGACGTGCCGGAGGCCCGCGGCGACGGCGGCGACCGGCCCACCGCCGGGCGGGTCCTCGCGCGCCCAGCGCACCCCGGTGATCCCGCCCCGCGCCGGCCCCACCACGACGACCGGATCGGCGCCGGCCACCGCGGCCAGCGCGCGGTGCAGCAAGGGCCGCCCACCGACCGGCAGCATGGGTTTGTCCACACCGGACATCCGGCGAGCGGAGCCTCCCGCGAGCACCACGGCGGCCAGGTCGGTCACGCCGCCCAGGCTAGCCCCGCCGGCGCGGGGTGTCTGCCAGAGGTTCCGGCGGGTGACCGGTGCGCCGCCGTTGCGCGCCAGCCACCACGAACGCCGCGGCCGCCGGGGCGCACTACCCCGCCCGCCGCTGGGCGCCGCGACACCGCTGGGCGCGTCTGACAGAGGTTCCGTCCGGTAACCCGGTGTGCCACCGTTCTGCGCCAGCCACCACAAACGCCACGGCTCCCGCAGCGGGCCACCCCGCGGCCGCCGGGCACCGCGGCGCCGCCGATGGCCACCGCCACCAGGGCGCGTCTGACGAAAGACGTCAACTGGTGGCCGGTGGGTTCCGCACCAGCCAGCTGAACGCCACGGCACCCGCCTGGTCGGCTACCGCGCCCCGGGCGCGCTAACCGACCAGGCGCGTCGCGAACGGCATGATGTCGCCGTAGCGCACCCGGGTCACCCGCACCGTCAGGCCGGACTGCGGCGCCTCGATCATCATCCCGTTGCCCAGGTACAGCGCCACGTGGTGGATGCCGCTGCGGCCCCAGAACAGCATGTCCCCGCGCCGCATCTGCGCCAGCGGCACCCGGCGCCCGGAGGTGTACTGGTAGCCGCTGTAGTGCGGCAGCGCCTTCACCCCGGCGA
The DNA here is from genome assembly GCF_050958625.1 of Amycolatopsis sp. 3B14. Taxonomy (NCBI): domain Bacteria; kingdom Bacillati; phylum Actinomycetota; class Actinomycetes; order Pseudonocardiales; family Pseudonocardiaceae; genus Amycolatopsis; species Amycolatopsis sp. 3B14. Next base: position 148,988 of record NZ_JBHZEN010000003.1, on the reverse strand, counting down.
AGGCGTAGATCATCAGCCCGGAGCAGTCGAACCCGACCTTGCGGTAGTCGCCGTAGGCGTCGGCCACGCCGCCGTCCCGGATGCCGCGCGTGGGGCCGTAGGCGTTGCCGCCGCCCCACGCGTACGGCACGCCGAGCTGCGACATCGCGCGCGCGACGACCCGCTCGATCGTCGCGGAGGACGAACCCGACGCGACCGGCGGCGGGGAGGGCCTGCTGTTGTTCCCGCCGCCGCTGGGCTGCGAGTTCGACGCCTGCGCCGCGGCCAGCGCCGCCTGCCGCGCCTGTTCCTCGTCCTCGCGCTGCTTCTGCGCGAGCCAGTCGTCGTAGCGCTGCCGCTGCCCCTGCAGCCCGCTGACCCGCTGCTGAGCCTCGAACAGCTGCTGCTCGACCGTGGTCTTCTGCGCCACCAGCTGCGCGTTCTGCGCCGCCTGGTTCTGCTGGGCCTGCACGGCGACGGCCTGCGCGGAATCGGCGGTGATCTTCGCCTGCGCGGCCTGGTCCTGCGCCTGCTGGGCGAGCTGCAGCGCCTGGCGCGCGGCGGCGTCCTTGTTGGACTTGTCCGTCTGCGCCTGCTGCATCATCTCCAGCGCGTTGAGCTGGCTGCCGCTGACGGCTTCCAGCAGCTGGGCGCGGGCCAGCAGGTCCTTCGGGCTGGTCGCGCCCAGGTAGGCCGAGATCGACCCCATGGTGCTGCCCTGCTGGTAGCTGCTGGAGATGAACGCGTCGAGGTTCGCGCGGGCCGCGTCGATCTGGGCCTGGGCGGCGTCGGCCTCGCGCTTGGCCGCGTCCGCGTCGCGCTGCGCCTGGTCGGCCGCCTCCTGCGCGGTCTGCAGGTCGACCAGCGCCTTGTTGGCCTCTTCCATGCGCAGCTCGACCGTGCTCTGCAGCTCGTCCAGCCGCGACTCGGCCTCGGCGAGCTGGTTGGTCAGCTGCCCGACCTCGCCTGCCTTGGCGTTGGCGTCCCGCTGGCTCGCGCTGATCTCGGAGTCGCTCGGGTTCGGCGGCGGGGGCGGCACCGCGGCGGCCGGCCCGGTCGCGATCGACACCACCACGAGCGCCAGCGCCCCGGCCCCCAGCCAGCGGCGCGCTCTCCGGCCCTGGTCAACCACGCCCTCGACTCCCTCCCGCGGACAGACTTCCCCACTGCATCGCGAACTGTGCCACCCGAGTCACTCGCAGACCAGGTGTCACACGCGGCACAGCTGAAACTTTCACCCCAACCGGGGATCCTCCGGGCGTTCCGGCGCGTCGGAGGAGCGTGCAGAGATCGCGAGTCGGCCCCGTCGTCGCCACGCTGGGCCTGGCCCTGGTGATGGCGGGCACGTTCCTGCCCTGGTTCCGGTCGGGGTCGGTGAGCCGGAGCAGCTACGCGGCGGCCGGGCTGGCCGACCGGCTCGCGCTGCTCGACGACCCGCTCGCCGGCACGGCGCTGCGGGCGTGGGTGGCGGTCCCGGCGCTGGCGGCGGCGTGCCTGGTGCTGCTGGTCTGCGGTCTGGCGCGCACCGGCGCAACGTTGACGGCCCTGCTGGCGATTACCGGGGGAACCGTCGCGCTGATCGCCACCGTCCAAGGGGGCGGAACCACGGGGGTGGTCTCCGTCGCCCTGGCCGGGCCGGTGACCACGCTCTGCGGATCCGCCCTCGCGCTGGCCGGCGCGGTCGGCACCTTCATCACGGCGAGAGCAGGTAGGACACGGTGAGCACGCCTCCCCAGGACGGTCAATGGCCGTACCAGCAGAACCAGTACCCCGGGCAGCAGTACCCGCAGCAGCCGTACGGCCAGGGGTACCCGCAGCAGCCGTACGGGCAGCCCTACACGCAGCCGTTCCAGCAGCTGCCGCCACAGCAGCCGCCGAAGCGGGGCCGCCGCGGCCTGATCATCGGGCTCGTCGTCGCGCTGGTGGTGCTGCTCGGCGGTGGCGGCACGTGGTTCGCGCTGTCGCAGCGTGATTCGATCGCCTCCGGCGCGGCCACCCCGACCGAGGCGGCGCGGAACCTGGCGACCGCGCTGAGCGGCAACGACGTGGTCGGCATGGTCGGCGCGCTCGCGCCCGCCGAGGCCAAGCTGCTGACCGAACCGATCGGGCAGACCACCGACGAGCTCAAGCGCCTGGGCATCCTGAAGCCGGACGCCAACCCCGAGGCGCTGACCGGGATGCAGGTCAAGGCCGAGAACCTGACGTTCGACGAGGCCGGCGCCGAGCAGGTCAACGACCACCTGACGATCACCAAGCTCACCGGCGGCACGATCACCGTGACCGCCGACCCGTCGAAGCTGCCGCTGTCGGACAAGCTGATGGAGCAGATGCCCGCCGGCGAGGGCCCGCAGACCGAGACGATCGACATCGCCGAAGAGGTCGCCGACTCCGGTGAGCCGATCCGCATCGCCACGGTCAAGGTCGACGGCGAGTGGTACCCGAGCCTGCTCTACACGATGGCCGACTACGCGCTGCGCGACGAGAACGAGCCGTGGCCGTCCACCTCGATCCCGGCGCGCGGCGCGAACAGCCCGAACGAGGCGGTCAAGCAGCTCGTGCAGGCCGCGCTCGACGCCGACGTCACGCGCGTCATCGAACTGCTGCCGCCGGACGAGATGGCGGTGCTGCACGACGCCGGTCCCGCGCTCGTCGCCGCCGCGGCCGAGGACGCGGAGCCCAGCGGCGCGAAGCTGCTCGACCTGCGGACCGAGACGTCCGAGGTGCCCGGCGGCACCCGCGCCACCGTCACCCACGTGCAGATCGAGAGCCCGGACGGCGAGACCTACACCGTGACGAAGAAGGGCGACTGCTACGAGGCGACCGGCGAGGGCCGCACCGAGGAGCTGTGCGCCGACTACCTGGCGGACACGCTCGAGGACGAGGTCGGCTCGTCGGTGCCGGAGGAGGTCACCCAGGTCCTGCAGCACCTGTCGAGCGGCATCCTCGGCCAGGGCCTCGGCGTGATCACCACCGAGGTGGCCGGGCAGCACTACGTCAGCCCGCTGCGCACGTTCAACGAACTGGGTCTGACCGTGCTGCGCAGCCTGCAGCCGGAGGACATCACCGCGCTGCTGCGCCTGGCGGAGTAGCGCGAAGCAGATCACACCGCTGCCTGGGCGGGTCGCGTTGAAGTCAAAAAAGGACAAGCGTACTGTTTGCCGTGTGGGAGCCTGCGCCGTCCCCGCGTCTGCGGACGCGAGCCGCGTGCGCCAGACTCGCGACAGACAGACCCGAACCGAACTGACGGCGACGACCCTGCCCAGGGAGTTAGACGTGACCGCACCAGCCAGCAAGGACAGCTTCGGCGCCCGCGACACCTTGAAGGTGGGTGACGCCTCGTACGAGGTGTTCCGCCTGGACAAGGTGTCCGGGTCCGAGAAGCTGCCCTACAGCCTGAAGATCCTGCTCGAAAACCTCCTGCGCACCGAGGACGGCGCGAACATCACCGCCGACCACATCCGCGCGCTGGGCAACTGGGACCCGACCGCCGATCCGTCGATCGAGATCCAGTTCACCCCGGCCCGCGTGATCATGCAGGACTTCACCGGTGTCCCCTGCGTGGTCGACCTGGCCACCATGCGCGAGGCCGTCACCGACCTCGGCGGCGACCCGGACAAGGTGAACCCGCTCGCCCCGGCCGAGCTGGTCATCGACCACTCGGTGATCATCGACGTGTTCGGCCGCGCGGACGCCTTCGAGCGCAACGTCGAGATCGAGTACGAGCGCAACCGCGAGCGCTACCAGTTCCTGCGCTGGGGCCAGGGCGCCTTCGACGAGTTCAAGGTCGTCCCGCCGGGCACCGGCATCGTGCACCAGGTCAACATCGAGCACCTGGCCCGCACGGTGATGGCCCGCAACGGCCAGGCCTACCCCGACTCGTGCGTCGGCACCGACTCGCACACCACGATGGTCAACGGCCTCGGCGTGCTGGGCTGGGGCGTCGGCGGCATCGAGGCCGAGGCCGCGATGCTGGGCCAGCCGGTGTCGATGCTGATCCCGCGCGTGGTCGGCTTCAAGCTGACCGGCGAGATCCCGGCCGGCGTGACCGCGACCGACGTGGTGCTGACGATCACCGAGATGCTGCGCCGCCACGGCGTGGTCGGCAAGTTCGTCGAGTTCTACGGCGAGTCCGTCGCCCAGGTGCCGCTGGCCAACCGCGCCACCATCGGCAACATGAGCCCGGAGTTCGGCTCGACCGCGGCGATCTTCCCGATCGACGACGAGACGATCCGCTACCTCAAGCTGACCGGCCGCTCGGCCGAGCAGGTCGCGCTGGTCGAGGCCTACGCCAAGGAGCAGGGCCTGTGGCACGACCCGAGCCGCGAGGCGTCCTACTCCGAGTACCTGGAGCTGGACCTGTCGACGGTGGTGCCGTCGATCGCCGGCCCGAAGCGCCCGCAGGACCGCATCGAGCTGACCGACGCGAAGTCGGCGTTCCGCAAGTCGGTGCACGACTACGTCGAGGAGCAGCACCCGACGCCGCACACCAAGGTCGACGAGAAGGTCGAGGAGTCCTTCCCGGCCAGTGACGCGCCGAGCCTGTCCTTCGCCGACGAAGATGCTGCTGTCGCCGTTCCTACTGCAGCGAACGGCGCGTCCGGCCGCCCGTCGAAGCCGGTCACGGTCCGCTCCGAGGACCGCGGCGAGTTCGTGCTCGACCACGGCGCCGTGGTGATCGCCTCGATCACCTCCTGCACCAACACCTCCAACCCGTCGGTCATGTTGGGCGCCGCCCTGCTCGCCCGCAACGCGGTGGAGAAGGGCCTGTCGGTCAAGCCGTGGGTCAAGACGTCGATGGCGCCGGGCTCGCAGGTCGTCACCGACTACTACGAGAAGGCCGGCCTGTGGCCGTACCTGGAGAAGCTGGGCTACCACCTGGTCGGCTACGGCTGCACCACCTGTATCGGCAACTCCGGCCCGCTGCCCGAGGAGATCTCGGCCGCGGTGCAGGAGAACGACCTGACCGTGGTGTCGGTGCTGTCCGGCAACCGGAACTTCGAGGGCCGGATCAACCCGGACGTCAAGATGAACTACCTGGCGTCCCCGCCGCTGGTCATCGCCTACGCGCTGGCCGGCACGATGGACTTCGACTTCGAGGAGCAGCCGCTCGGGCAGGACACCGACGGCAACGACGTGTTCCTGCGCGACATCTGGCCGTCGCCGCAGGAGATCCAGGAGACCATCGACTCGGCGATCACGCAGGAGATGTTCTCCAAGGACTACGCCGACGTGTTCGACGGTGGTGAGCGCTGGAAGTCGCTGCCCACCCCGGAGGGCAAGACCTTCCAGTGGGACCCGGAGTCGACCTACGTGCGCAAGCCCCCGTACTTCGAGGGCATGCAGGCCGACCCGGAGCCGGTCACGGACATCAAGGGCGCCCGCGTGCTGGCGAAGCTGGGCGACTCGGTGACCACCGACCACATCTCCCCCGCCGGCGCCATCAAGGCGGACTCGCCCGCCGGCCGGTACCTGGCCGAGCACGGCGTGGACCGCAAGGACTTCAACTCCTACGGCTCCCGGCGCGGGAACCACGAGGTGATGATCCGCGGCACCTTCGCCAACATCCGGCTGCGCAACCAGCTGCTGGACGACGTGCAGGGCGGCTACACCCGCGACTTCACGCAGGAGGGCGCGCCGCAGGCGTTCATCTACGACGCCGCGCAGAACTACGCCAAGGCCGGCATCCCGCTGGTCGTGCTGGGCGGCAAGGAGTACGGCTCGGGTTCGTCGCGCGACTGGGCCGCCAAGGGCACCCGGCTGCTCGGCGTGCGCGCCGTGATCGCCGAGTCGTTCGAGCGGATCCACCGGTCCAACCTGATCGGCATGGGCGTCATCCCGCTGCAGTTCCCGGAGGGCGAGTCGGCTTCGTCGCTGGGCCTGGACGGCACCGAGACGTTCGACTTCGAGGGCATCACGAAGCTCAACGAGGGCGAGACGCCGCGGACGATCAAGGTGACCGCCACGAAGGAGGACGGCACCAAGGTGGAGTTCGACGCCGTGGTGCGGATCGACACCCCGGGTGAGGCGGACTACTACCGCAACGGCGGCATCCTGCAGTACGTGCTGCGCAAGATGACCCGCGCCTGACGGTTTCTCTTCCGAGAAGCGCCCGCGAGCCCCGCTCGCGGGCGCTTCTTTTCGTCGCGCCGTCCGCGACTCCCCTGGACGGGCAGCCGTGCCCTGCCGCCGGCCTGGCGACCGCCGTGGCCGGCCGCCGGCCAGTCCACCCGGTTGGCGCTGATGGTGCCCGGCGCCGAGGCCGTGCGGTTCACCACGCCGGAGGGCGGTGGTCGACCGGCTCCGCGGGCGGATCGCCCAAAGTCGCGCCGTATAGGTCGTTATACGACGCTCACGCGATGACGGGCTCGAGGTACCGCTGCAAAGCGCGCTTCAGCTCGCGAATCCAGATCTCCCGCTCCTCCTCCGCGGCGCTCACCACGGTGCCCAGCAGCGCGCCGAAGATCTGGGTCGCCACCACCGCGGTCGTCCGGCGCTCCGCCGCCGGCAGCGACGGCGCCCTGGCCGCGAGCACCTCCTCGATCTTGCCGACGACCGCCTGGTGCAGCGCGCGGGTCGGCGCGGCCAGCCGTTCGGGCATGCCCGCGTCGGCGAACAGCGCCTTGAAGCCGGGGTTGTCCAGGTTCACCTGGATCATCGGCGCGGCCATGCGGTCGATCAGCTCGGGCAGCGGCAGTTGCGCGTACCCGACGTCGAACGCCTTCTCGTGCGCGGCCCGCAACTGTTCGCGGTACCGGGTGGCCAGCGCCTCCGCCAGGGCCTCCTTGTTCTTGAAGAACTGGTACAGCGTGCCGGGCGAGACGCCGGCGCGGGCGGCGATCGCGTTCGTCGTCGCGCGCGCGTACCCGGCCTCGGCGAACACCTCGGCCGCCGCGTCGGTCAGCTGTTCCATGCGGCGCTGCCCGCGTGCCTGTCGGCGGCGGGCCGGGGCCTCTTCGGACACAGTCCTCCTCCGGAGTTGACAAATGCGAGCGATCACTCGTAATTTCGAACGCGAGCGATCACTCGCGTTCCTGTCAGACTACCGCCCTCCCGGAGTTCCGCCATGCCCTCACCGCTGTCCCGCCTCGGCCGGTTCACCGTGCGCCGCAGACGCTGGGTCCTCGCCGCCGCCGTCCTGCTCACACTGCTCGCGGGCGCGCTCGCCGCCGGCGCCATGAACGCGCTCACCCTGTCCCGCATCGATGCGCCCGGCTCGGAGTCCGACCAGGCGAAGGAGGTCCTGCGCGCACAGTTCGACACCGGCCCGCCCAACCTGCTGTTCCTGGTAACCGCCGCCGAGGGCACCGTCGACGACGCCGCCGTCCGCGCCGCGGGCGAGGCCGTCGCCGGAGACCTGGCCGCACGGCCCGGCGTCGCGGAAGTCGCCTCGTACTGGTCCCGCGGCGGCAGCCCCGCGCTGCGCAGCGAGGACGGGCGCCAGGCGATCATCCTGGCCCGCGTGCCGGGCGGGGTGAACGAAAGCCGCGAGCGCGTCGGCGAACTCGCCGCCGCCTTCACCGGGCCGCATGGGCCGGTGACCCTCGAAGCCGGCGGCCAGGACGAGGTGTTCCGCGAGGTCGGCGCCCAGGCCCGCGCCGACTTCCTGCGCGCTGAGGCGATCGCGATCCCGCTGGTGCTGCTGCTCCTGATGCTGGTCTACCGGCGGGTCGCGGTCGCGCTGGTGACGCTCGGCGTCGGCCTGTTCGCCATCGTCACCACCCTCGCCGGGCTGCGCGCGCTGACCGCGGTCACCGAGGTGTCCACGTTCGCCGCCAACCTGACCCTGGTCATGGGACTCGCGCTGGGCGTGGACTACTGCCTGTTCGTCGTCGCCCGCTATCGCGAGGAACTCGCCGCGGGCCGGGACATCGGCGACGCGGTCACCACCGCCGTCGCGACCGCCGGGCGGACCGTGCTGTTCAGCGGGCTCACCGTCGCCGTCTCGATGTGCGCGCTCCTGCTGTTCCCGCTGGCGTTCCTGCGCGCCTTCGCCTACGCCGGGGTGCTCGTCGTGCTCACCGCGATGCTCGGCGCGCTGGTCGTCCTCCCCGCCGCACTGGCCGCGCTCGGGCACCGCGCGGCCGGCCCCGCACGGGCCCGGCGGTCGGCCGCGTGGTTCCGGATCACCAGCCAGGTCCTGCGCCGCCCGGTGCTGACCGGCGGGCTCGCGCTCCTGGTCGTGCTCGCGCTGTCCGCGCCGCTGCTCGGCGTGCGCTTCGGCGTGCCCGACGACCGGGTGCTGCCCGCGGACTCGCCGAGCCGGGTCACCAGTGATCACGTGCGCGCCGGGTTCGCCCAGGAAGAGACCGACGCGCTCTACGTGGTCCTGCCACGGGCAGGCGAGGTCACCGGGTACGCCGAGGCACTGTCCGAACTGGACGGTGTCGCCCAGGTCGACTCCGCGGCGGGCACGTTCGTCTCCGGCACCCTGGCCCGCACCCCCGGTCCGGAGGCCGCCCGGTTCACCGCGGGCGGCGGCACGTTCCTCACCGTCATCCCCAGCGCGCAGGCGTTGTCCGGCGACATCGGCGATCTCGTGCAGCGCGTCCGCGACCTGCCCGGGCCCGCCGCGAAACTCGTCGGCGGCAGCCCGGCCGAGATGACGGACTGGCGGGAACGGGCCACCAGCCGGGTGCCCCTGGTGCTCGCCGTGATCGTGCTGCTGACGCTGCTGATCCTCTTCCTGATGACCGGCAGCGTGCTGCTGCCGCTGAAAGCCACGGTGCTCAACCTGCTCAGCCTCGGTGTCATGTTCGGCGCGCTGGTGCGGGTGTTCCAGGACGGCAACCTCGCCGGGCCGCTCGGGTTCACCCCGACGGGCACGCTGGAGACGAGCATCCCGATCCTGATGTTCTGCGTCGCCTACGGCCTGTCCATGGACTACGAGGTGTTCGTGACCTCGCGCATCCGGGAGGAGTACCTGCGCACCGGCGACACGAACGGCTCCGTCGCCGCCGGGGTGCAGCGCAGCGCTCCGCTGGTCACCACCGCCGCCGCGATCCTCGCGCTGTCGTTCGCGACCTACACGACCGGCGGCGTGGTGTACCTGAAGATGCTGGGGCTGGGCATGTTCGTCACGGTGCTGGTCGACGCCACACTCCTGCGCGGCGTGCTGCTCCCGGCGTTCATGCGGCTGGCCGGCCGGGCGAACTGGTGGACCCCGGCGTTCTACCGGCGGCGCCTCGCCCGCACCGCGCCCGAGCCCGCCTCCGGCGCTACCGCAACTGGTCGCGGCGGCGCGTGAGGTAGGCGGTCTCGGCGGTGTTGCCCGCCAGCTCGATCGCCTTGTCGTAGGCCGCGCGGGACTCCTGGCCGCGGCCGAGCCTGCGCAGCAGGTCGGCGCGGGTGGCGTGGAAGGCGTGGTAGCCGGCCAGCCTGGGTTCGAGGCGGTCGACGGCGGCGAGCGCCACCTCCGGGCCGTCGAGTTCGGCGACCGCGACGGCCCGGTTGAGCGCGATGATCGGCGAGGGGTCGAGCCGGACGAGCTGGTCGTAGAGGGCGAGGATCTGCGACCAGTCGGTGTCGCGGATGTCGCGGGCGGAGGTGTGCACGGCGTTGATCGCGGCCAGGATCTGGTAGCGGCCCGGCGCCACCCCGGCCGCGGCGGCGGCGAGGCGCTCGCGCACCAGCCGGTGCCCCTCGGCGATGAGCGCCGCGTCCCAGGCCCCGCGGTCCTGCTCGTGGAGGGGTACCAGCTCGCCGCCCACCGACATCCGGGCCGGGCGGCGCGCCTCGATGAGCAGCATCAGCGCCAGCAGCCCGGCCACCTCGCCGTCGTCCGGCAGGAGTGCGCGGATCAGGCGAGTGAGCCGGATCGCCTCAGCGGTCAGGTCGTCGCGCACCGGATCGGCGGCGGACCCGGTGGCCAGGTAGCCCTCGTTGAACACCAGGAACAGCACCGCGAGCACGCCGGACACACGGGCCGGGAGGTCCTCCGCCGACGGCACGCGGTACGGGATGCGGGCGGCCTTGATCTTGGCTTTCGCGCGGGTGATCCGCCGCTCCATCGCGGTCTCGGCCACGAGGAACGCGCGGGCGATCTCGCGCACGGTCAGACCGCCGACCATGCGCAGCGTCAGCGCGACGCGGGCCTCCACCGCGAGCGCGGGGTGGCAGCAGGTGAAGATCAGCCGGAGCCGGTCGTCGTCGATGACGCCGAGGGTCCCGGGTGGTTCGTCGTCGTGCACCATCCGGGCCTCCTTCTGCTTGTCGTCGCGTTTGTTCTCGCGCCGGATGCGGTCGATGGCCTTGCGGGTGGCGGTGGTGGTCAGCCAGGCGCCGGGGTTGGGCGGCACCCCGTCGGCAGGCCACCGTTCCACCGCGGTCGCGAACGCCTCGGCGGCCGCCTCCTCGGCGATGTCGAGATCGCCGAAGCGCCGGGTCAGGGCGGCCACCACCCGGGCCCACTCCTCGCGGTGGGCCCGGGTGACCGCCTCGCGCGCGTCCGTCACCGGAACGGCCGCACCTCGATCTTGCGGTCGCAGACCTTCGAGGCCTCGGTGGCGAGCTTGAGCGCGACGTCGAGATCGGGCACCTCCCAGATCCAGACCCCGGCGAGGTACTCCTTCGACTCGACGAAGGGCCCGTCGCTGAACACCGCCTGCTCGCCCCGGTTGTCGACGACCGTGGCCGACTCGGTGTCCGCGAGCCCGCCCGCGAAGACCCAGTGGCCCTCAGCGATCAGGCGTTCGTTGAACTCGCTGATGGCCGGCTGCCGGTCCGTCCGGCCGGGGTTTTCCTTGTCGTCGATGACGGAAACCAGGTACTGCATCCGAGGATCAACTCCTGTGGTGTCGGTGGGCGGGTTTTCAGGCGGCCGGGTACTGCGGGCGCCCGGCGGGCCGGTAGACCTGGATGGTCACGCCCTCCGAGTCCGTCCGCGAGTCGGCCAGGTCGAGCGCGAGATCGGGGCCGGCGTCCGGGAACAGCCGCGCGCCCTGGCCGAGGACGACCGGGATCACGATCAGGGTCATCTCGTCGACGAGGTCGTTGGCCAGCAGCCACCGGGTCAGGGCGCCGCTTCCGTGCACCTGCAGCTCGCCGCCCGGCTTGGCCTTCAGGTCCGCGACGGCGGCGGCCAGGTCGCCGCCCAGGACGGTGGTGCCCGGCCACGCCGGGTCGGTCAGGGTCGTCGAGGCGACGTACTTGGGCCGGGCGTTCAGCGCCCGGCGGACGGGCTCCCAGCCGGGGACGTCCGCGTCCGCGCAGGGTCCCCACGAGGCGGCGAACAGCTCGTAGGTCCGCCTGCCGAACAGGAACGCGTCGGCGCGCTGGTAGGTCTGCTTGATCAGCGCGTGGGTGCCGGCGTCGCCCTTGCCCAGCGCCCAGCCGCCACGGTCGAACCCGCCGCGGCGGTCCTCCTCCGACGCGCCGCCGTTGCCCTGCATCACGCCGTCGACGGTGATCTGGGTCATGGTCGTCAGTTTCATGGTCGCGGTTCCTCCACCTCGGCGCCGCCCTGTTCGCGGGCGGCCTCACCCTGACCACGAACACCACCACCCGGATCCGACACCGCCCCCGGAATTTTTTTGCGGCGGAGCTACCGGCGGGTGAGCAGGAAGATCGGCAGCTCGCGGCCGGCGGCGAGGCGTTCCATCTCGTAGCCGGGCCAGAAGTCGAGCAGGCGCTGCCACATCCGGTCGTAGTCCTCGCCCTTCACCGGCTGCGCGGTGACCGGGATCTCCTTCCCGCGGATGGCCACCGTCGCCTCGGCGTGCTCGCGCAGGTTGAAGGTCCAGCCGGGGTCGCGCGGGCGGCCCCAGTTGGAGCCGACGAGCACGAAACCGTCCTCGTGCGGGAAGTACAGCAGGTTCGTGCTGCGCGGCAGTCCGCTCTTGCGCCCCAGGGTGGTCAGCCGCAGCGACGGCAGGCCCGCGATGCCGACCAGGGTCACCCGGCCGCCGAACCAGCGGTGCAGCCGCTTGTCCGCCCAGATGATGACCTTCGCGAGCCGCATCAGCCACGGGCGGGTGCCCAGCCTGCGGGCCAGGAGCGGGAGCGGGTTCTTCACGACCCCTATTGGACCACCCACCCGCACCCGCCACCGGTCGACCCGCGCTGCGGCGCCGGTCACGATTCCCGCACTAGCTCATCGCGCGGGCCAGGGACACCCCGAACCGTCCCCCGGCGTCGGTCCACCACTGCTCGACCTCGAAGCCGGCGTCGGCCAGTTCCGCGGTCACACCTTCGCGGCGGAACTTCGCCGAAATCTCCGTCCGGATGTGCTCGCCCGCCTCGAACGAGACCTCCAGGCCGGCGCCCGGGATCGACACCCGCATCGCCTCCGGGGCGCGCAGCCGCATCTCGATCCACTCGTTCCCGGCGTCCCAATGGGCGACGTGCTCGAAGGCGTCCGGGTCGAAGTCCGCGCCCAGCACCTCGTTGACCACCCGCAGCACGTTGCGGTTGAACTCCGCCGTCACCCCGGCCGAGTCGTCGTAGGCGCGGACCAGCGTCTCCGGGTCCTTGACCAGGTCGGTGCCCAGCAGGAACCACTCGCCTTCGCCCAGCACGTCCCGCACCGACCGCAGGAACTTCCCCCGGTCGGCGGGCAGGAAGTTGCCGATCGTGCCGCCGAGGAACGCGACCAGCCGCGGCGGCTCCCCGGGCAGCAGGCCGAGGTGCTCGGTGAAGTCGCCGACCACGCCGCGCACGTCGAGCCCCGGGTAGTCGGCCTGGATCGCCTCCACCGCCTCGGCCAGCGCGGCCTCCGACACGTCCAGCGGCACGAACGTGCGGAGGCTGCCGTGCTCGCGCAGCCCGTCGAGCAGCAGCCGGGTCTTCTCGCTCGATCCCGAGCCGAGTTCGACCAGCGTGTGCGCGCCGGTGAGCTTCGCGATGCCGGCGGCCTCCCGCGCCAGCACCTCGCGTTCGGCCCGGGTCGGGTAGTACTCGGGCAGCGCGGTGATGTCCTCGAACAACCGGCTGCCCGCCGCGTCGTAGAACCACTTGGAGGGCAGCCACTTCTGCTCGGCCGACAGCCCCTCCCGCACGTCCGCGCGCAGCGCCTCGGCGATCTCGGTGGCGCCGCGGTGGATGTCCAGTTCGGACTCGGTCATCAGGGAACACTCCGATCGGCGTTGAGGGGGATGACTTCGACGGCGCCGTGCCGGGCCGCCACGAGGTGCCGGTCGGGCACCTCCGACCAGCCGGGCGCGTCGTCGAGCGGTTCGGACGCGAAGAGGACGGCCTCGCCCTCGACCCGCACCGACAGGGCGTGGGTCCAGGCGGTGCCGACGAGGACGGTGCCGTCGGTGAGCAGGAAGTTCAGCCGCGACCCCGGCGCGGCGCGCTCGACCTGGGTGATCAGGTCGGCCACCGCGCCGACGGGGTCCTCCCCCGCCTCGAGCCGCTCCCGCAGCAGCGCCCACAGCACCGCCGAGTCGGTGGGCGCCTCCAGGGTCATCAGGTCGGTGACCGGCAGCTTCCCGGCCAGCGCGGCGAGGCTGTCCGGCCAGCCGCGCACCATCCCGTTGTGGCTGAACAGCCACCGGCCGCCGGTGAACGGCGCGCACGCGCCCTCCCCGGACGGCATCCCGGTGGTGCCGTTGCGCACGGCGGCGACGAACGCTCCACTGTGGACCGAACGGGCCAGCCGGGGCAGGTCCTGGTCGCTCCACAGTGGAACCGGACGCCGGTACCGCACCGGCTCCGGGCCGTCGCCGAACCAGCCCAGCCCGAACCCGTCGGCGTTGACCACGCCGCCGCCGCGCATGTCCCGCGGCGCGTAGGTCTGCCGCAGCAGCGAGTGCGGCGCGTCGAACACCGGCTCGGCCGGCGAGCGCGGCGGGCCGAGGTAACCCAGGTGGCGGCACACCGTCAGGCCCGCTCGCCCGGCGCGGCGTCCCGCGCGCAGCGGAACCCGGCGAAGATCTGCCGCCGGATCGGGTAGTCCCAGTTGCGGAACGTGCCGCGGACCGCCGCCGCGTCGGTGCCGAACGAACCGCCGCGCAGCACCTTGTACTCGGGCCCGAAGAACACCTCCGAGTACTCCCGGTACGGGAAGGCGCGGAAGCCCGGGTAACCGGCGAAGTCGGTGCTCGTCCACTCCCACACGTCGCCGATCAGCTGGTGCACGCCCAGCGCCGAGGCGCCCTTCGGGTAGGCGCCTGCCGGCGCGGGCGAGAGGTGCCGCTGGCCCAGGTTCGCGTGCTCGGGCGTGGGATCGTCGTTGCCCCACGGGTACCGCCGGGACTCCCCCGTCGCCGGGTCGAACCGGGCGGCCTTCTCCCACTCCGCCTCGGTGGGCAGCCGCTTGCCCGCCCAGGCGGCGTAGGCCTCGGCCTCGTAGTAGGACACGTGCACCACCGGCTGGTCTGCCGGCACCGGCTCGTGCACGCCGAAGCGGACCCGCCACCAGCCGTCCGGCTCGCGGCGCCAGAACCGCGGCGCGGTGATGTCGTGCTCGGTGCGGTACGCCCAGCCGGCCGCGCTCCACAGCTCACGCCGGTCGTAGCCGCCGTCTTCGAGGAACTCCACGTACGCCCCGTTGGTCACCGGCACGGTGTCCAGGTGGAAGGCGTCCACCTCGACCTCGTGGGCCGGGCGCTCGTTGTCCAGCGCCCACGGCTCCAGCGACGTGCCCATGACGAACGGCCCGGCCGGGACGAGGACCTCGCCGGGCAGCGGCCCCGATCGCGCGGGCGGCGGCGCGGGCGCGTGCAGCACCGGATCGCCCTTGCGCAGCTGGTGGGTGGCCAGCATGGTCTCGTCGTGCTGCTGCTCGTGCTGGGTGATCATGCCGAAGGCGAACCCGGCCTCGGTGAGGGGGCGGCCCGTCATCGGCGCGCGCTCCAGCACGTCGAACGCCTTGGCCCGCACCTCGGCGACGTAGGCGCGCGCCTCGGCCGGCCCCAGCAGCGGCAGCGACGGCCGGGTGGCGCGCGGGTGCTGGAACGCGTCGTAAAGGTCGTCGATGTCGGGCCGCAGCGGCTCCCGGCCGCCCACGTCCCGCACCAGCCACAGCTCTTCCTGGCTGCCGATGTGCGCGAGGTCCCACACCAGCGGCGACATCAGCTTCGAGTGCTGGCGGACGAGGTCGTCGTCGTCCACCGCCGCGGTCAGCGCCGTGCTGCGGGCGCGGGCCCGCTCCAGCGCGGCGGCCGCACGGGAACGCAGCGCCTCTTCGGACAGTTCACGCACCGGGTTCGGCGCCTCGGTCAACGGCGACACGTCGGTCATCTCGTCCCCTCCCCGGCGTGCGCGAGCCGCTGCACGCCTTCGCTGATCCGGTTGACGGTCTCCTCGGTCAGGTCGGTGCGGGCCAGCTCGGCGCACCCGAGGTCGGCGACCTCGCGCGCCACCGCCGCCATCCGCGGGTCGGCCATCCCGGCGCGCGCGGCGCGCTCCCACTCGCCGTCGACGGGCGCGCACACCTCGCGCACCCGGTCCACTGTGGAGGGACGGTCGAGCAGGGCGGTCAGCAACGCGACCGGGTGCAGCCAACGCTGCCGCGGCTGGGCGTCCAGGTAGCGGACCTCCAGGTAGCCGTGCGGCCGCACCGGGGTGAACATCGTGGTCAGGTGGTAGTCCAGATCGGCCGTGGTCGGCCGCCGCAAGACCCGTCCGGCGCCGCGGCCCGCGGCCCAATCGGCGAAGGTGAGGCCCTCCGGCGCGTCCCACGGCCCGTCGCCGCGCCGCACCACCAGCAGCGGGGTGTCCATGATGCGGCGCGACCAGCTCGCCGCCGGGTCCGGGCCGCACGCGGCCGCGGAGGTCCGGCACGCTTCGGTGCCCATCACCGCCAGCCAGCGGGCCGACGCCGCGCCCGTGTCCCGCCCGGCGTGCCGCCGGGAGTTGGCGAACAACGCGAGCAGCGGCGGGCCGAGGGCGTGGACGGCGGCCCACCGGGCCGCGAACGTGTCCGCCTCCCCGGCGTCGACGCAGATCTGCAGACCGGCGGTGCTGCACATCATCGTCACACCGCCGTCGCCCATCGGGGCGAACCGGCGTTCCATCGCGGCATAGCGGGGCGTGTCGAGCAGCCGGGCCGGGGCGCGGTGGGCGTCGATGCCGTCGTCGCGCAGGACGAACCCGTGGCGGGCGAGCAGTTCGGTGAGGTGAGCCAGATCGGCGGCCACCACGTCGGCGAGCTCGCGGAGCGAGGCCTGTGGCAGGGCGGAGATCTCCACCTGGCCGCCGGGTTCGAGAGTCAGGGGCGAGCCGGCGGGCAACGGCCTGGCCGGGCTCCCGGGACTGAGGGTGCGCGGGGCGTGCGGGCCGAGCGCACGGGCGAGGTCAGCAGGGTCGAGTGGTCTTCGCAGGTCGTCCGCGTAGTGCACGGTGTACTCGAGCTCCACGCCGAGCAGGCGGGGTGGCCCGTGCTTGAAGCACACGGACGCCACGTACGCCTCACCCTCGGCGCGGTCGGAGACCACCTTCGCCGCCACCGCCCCACCGGGGGCGGGTGACGTGGGCCGGACCGCTGTCATGTCGTGTCCAATCGCCGGGGATCACTCGCTTTCGGACGCTACACGCGGGTACCGACAATTTTCAGGGTTGACCGGGGCCGTTCGCGACTGCCGGCAACACATCCGTAAGAATTGCAGTAAGTACGTACGGTTTGCGAAAGCCGGGCCCGCGGTGTCAGGATCTAGCCATGCCCCGGGTCAGCCAGGACCACCTCGAAGCGCGCAGGCGCCAGATCCTCGACGGATCCCGCGTCTGCTTCGCCCGGTACGGCTACGAGGGTGCCACGGTGCGCAGGCTGGAGGAAGCGACCGGGCTCTCCCGCGGCGCGATCTTCCACCACTTCCGTGACAAGGAGTCGCTCTTCCTCGCCCTCGCGGAGGAGGACGCGGCCCGGATGGCCGACGTGGTCGCCCAGCAGGGCCTGGTGCAGGTGATGCGCGAACTGCTCGCCGAGGGCAGCGACCACCCCGCGGACTGGCTGGGCACGCGGCTGGAGGTCTCCCGGCGGCTGCGCACCGACCCGGAGTTCCGCGGCCGCTGGGCCGAGCGCTCGCACCAGCTGACCGCCGCCACCCGGCAGCGCCTGCTGTGGCAGCGCCAGGCCGGCAACCTTCGCGACGACGTCGACGTGGACGTCCTCACCGCCTACCTGGAACTGGTCCTGGAGGGCCTGGTGTCGCACCTGGCGATGGGCCTGCCCGCCGACGACCTCGGCCCCGTGCTCGACCTCGTGGAGGAAAGCGTGCGGCGGCACCGGGTGCGCGCCTCGGCCGACTCCTGACACGCTCACCAGCGCCGACGCCCTCGTGCGCGCGCACGGGCGGGTATCATGGCGCACACATTCACAGCCAACTCCCAAGGAGTGACTTCTTTCGTGCGCGACGCGCAGTCACCTGGTGACAGTACGAAGCCGGGTGATCGACCCGGCTTGCCAGAGCACCTCCCCGGCCCGGTTCAGGACCGTGACGGCCGATGACGGAAGTGCTCCTCTCCGTTCTCGGAGTCCTCTTCTTCGTGTTGCTCACCGTCGGCACCGGTCTCGCGGTGGCCGCCGAGTTCTCCCTCACCGCGCTCGAGCGCAGCACCGTCGAGGCGCACGTCCGCCAGGTCGGTGACAAGCGGGCGCGCACCGTCCGCAAGGCGCATTCGACGCTGTCGTTCCAGCTCTCCGGCGCGCAGGTCGCGATCACGCTGACCACGCTGGTCACCGGGTACGTCGCGGAGCCGCTGATCGGCAACCTGGTCCGCCCGCTGCTCACCGCCGCCGGCATGTCCGACGGCTTCGCCGCGGGCGCCTCGCTCGTCATCGCCCTGCTCCTGGCGACCATCCTGTCGATGGTGCTGGGCGAGATGGCGCCCAAGAACCTCGCGGTGGCCAAGCCGCTGGAGACCGCGCGGGCCGTGATGGGCTACCACTCGCGGTTCTCGGCGCTGTTCCGCTGGCTGATCACGCTCATGAACAACAGCGCGAACTGGCTGGTCCGCAAGTTCGGCATCGAGCCGCAGGAGGAGCTGCGCTCGGCGCGCTCCCCGCAGGAGCTCGGCTCGATCGTGCGCACCAGCGCGGAAAGCGGCACCCTCGACACTTCGACGGCGCAGCTGCTGGACAAGTCGCTGCGCTTCGGCGACCGCACCGCGGAGGAGCTGATGACCCCGCGCGTGCAGGTCGAGTCGCTCACGGTCGGCGACACGATCAACGACCTCGTCGAGCTGTCCCGGCGCACCGGCCACTCCCGTTTCCCGGTCTACACCGAGGACCTGGACGACGTGCAGGGCGCGGTGCACGTGAAGCAGGCGTTCACCGTGCCCGCCGCCGAGCGGGGCACCACGCGGATCGCGTCGATCATGCGGCCGGTGCCCACCGTGCCGGAGTCGCTGCCCGGTGACGCGCTGCTGTCCCGGCTGCGGGACTCGCGCTTCCAGGTGGCGATGGTCGTCGACGAGTACGGCGGCACGGCCGGCCTGGTGACGCTGGAGGACGTGGTCGAGGAGATCATCGGCGACGTCCGCGACGAGCACGACACCGGCGAGGCGCCGTCCTCGCAGCAGGTCGGCTCCGACACCTGGCTGGTCTCCGGCCAGCTGCGCGCCGACGAGGTCACCGAGGTCACCGGCTTCCGGATGCCCGACGGCGACTACGAAACCATCGCCGGCCTGATGCTGGAGCGGCTCGGCCGCATCCCCGAACCCGGGGACTCCACCGAGGTCGACGGCTGGTGCCTGACGGTGTCCGAAATGGACCGGCTGCGCATCGCCGAGGTGAGCCTGCGGCCGCGGGTCGGGCGGACGGAGGTGGCGCGGTGAACGACTGGCTCGCGATCTTCCTGATCGTCGTCCTGCTGCTGCTGAACGCGTTCTTCGTGGGCGCGGAGTTCACCCTGATCTCCTCGCGCCGCGACCGGCTGGAGGCCCTGCTGGAACAGGGCAAGACCCGGGCGCGGATCGTCATCAACGCGAGCAAGCACGTGTCGCAGATGCTCGCCGGCGCCCAGCTGGGCATCACGATCTGCTCGCTGATCCTCGGCCGCCTCGGCGAACCCGCGGTGGCGCACCAGCTCGAGGGGTTGTTCGGGCTGCTCGGCCTGCCGGACGTCGTGCTGCACACGGTGTCCTTCGCGATCGCGCTGGCGTTCATCACCGTCCTGCACGTGCTGATCGGCGAGATGGTGCCGAAGAACCTCGCCATCGCCGAGCCGGAGCGGCTGGCGCTGTGGCTGGTGCCGATCCACGTCGGGTGGGTCAAGCTCGCCAACCCGTTCATCTGGCTGCTCAACGCGATGGCCAACGCGCTGCTGCGGCTGGTCCGGGTGGAGCCGAAGGACGAACTGGAGACCGCCTACACCTCCGACGAGCTGGCCGAGCTGCTGTCCGAATCGCGCCGCGAGGGCCTGCTGGAGCAGTCCGAGCACGAGCGGCTGAGCCAGACGCTGTCGTCGGTCGAGAAGACCGTCGCCGACGTCCTGGTGCCCACCGCCGAGCTGACGACGCTGCCGAGCACGCCGACGGTGGGCGACGTCGAGGAAGCGGTCTCGTCGACCGGCTTCTCGCGGTACCCGCTGCGGTCGGCGGGCGGCGAGCTGATCGGGTACCTGCACGTCAAGGACGTGCTCGACCAGATCGGCGAGGCCCCGGGGAGCCGGGTGCCCGCGGACAAGACGCGGCCGCTGACCGATCTGCCCGCACACGCCCGCCTCGACGAGGCACTGTCCGCGATGCGCCGCGAGGGCAGCCACCTGGCTCGCGCCCGCGGCGCGGACGGCACGATCATCGGCGTGGTCGCCCTGGAGGACCTGGTCGAGGAGTACGTGGGCACGGTGCGCGACGGGACGCACGTGACGGCGTGATGCGGGTTCTGGCCGAGGACGAGTGGCGGGCCCGGCAACGCGACCACGTCGCGCGGGTCCGCCGCTGGACCGGCCCCTACCAGGAGCGCCGGTCGCGGGGCGAGAAGCACCCGGTGCACGACTTCCTGTTCCAGTACTACCCGCACCGCCCGGCGCACCTGGAACGGTGGAGCCCGGGGCCGGGTGTGGTGCTGGCGGGGGCCGCTTCGGAGTTCCTGGCGCGGCCGGAGTTCCGCGAGACGGCGGGCGGCGTGGTGCTCGGTGATCTCCCTGCCAAGCAGGTGCCGAGGGTGCGGGCGTTGCTGGTGCTGCTGGAGGCCACCGCGTCCCGCCCGCCGCGGCTGAGCTGTTTCGGGCTGCACGAATGGGCGATGGTGTACCGGCAGGCGCCCGGGCAGGTGCGGCACAACCAGCTGCCGCTGCGGCTGGGCGCGTCCGGCACCGACACCGTCGTCGAGTCGCTGGAACTGCGCTGCGGGCACTACGACGCGTTCCGGTTCTTCACCCCGCCCGCGCGGCCGCGCAACGCGCTGGAGCCGTCGCGGGAGCGGCAGGTGGAGCTGGAGCAGCCGGGCTGTCTGCACGCGAACATGGACCTGTACCGGGCGGCGTTCAAACTCGACCCGTTCGTGCCGTCCGAGCTGGTCGCGGAGTGCTTCGAGCTGGCGGTGGAGATCCGCGAACTGGACATGCGGGCGAGCCCGTACGATTTGTCAGGACTGGGCTACTCCCCCGTGCGGATCGAGACCGCGCGAGGGCGGGCGGAGTACGCGCGTGCCCAGGCGGCGTTCGCCGCCCGGGCGGAGCCGCTGCGCGCTCGGCTGATCGAGCACTGCCGGACGCTCCTCGCACAAGGGCAGTAACGCTCAGTCCTGCGATTTTCGTGGGTTCATCACGTTTCGCTAACGACGAACCCCTGTTAGGGTGAACGTCGTTTGTCGGAGCACACGGAGAGTTGAGGAAGAGCACGCATGGGGCGACACAGCAGGGGCGACGACCCCGCTCACGGCCGTCCTGAGGCTGGGGAGCCGACGGGGTACCGGCAGGCGGCGCCGCGGCCGGGCGAGGCGGTGGGTGCCTTCCCGGTGGATCCTGGCTCGGCGAGCGGGTACCAGCGCGTGCCCGGCGGTGCTCCTGGCGATGGTCCCTACGGCGCGGACGCTGGCGTTCCCCGCGGCGCGGCCCCCGGTGTTCCCCACGGTGTTTCCCACGGCGCGACCCCCGGTGTATCCCGCGGCGTGGCCCCCGGTGTTTCCCACGGCGTGGCCCCTGGTGTTCCCGCGGGCGGCCGGACTCCTCCCGTCGAGGCGGGCAGTCGCCGCGCGCGCGGTTTCGCCGCGCCCGGCGAGACGACAGGCAGTCGCCGTGCGGTGAACTCCGGCTTCCGAGGGGCCCGCTCGGTGGCGGCCCCGGGCGAGGCGACCGGTAGTCGCCGCGCCGTGGGCGCTTCCGAGCCCACGGTTGGCAGGGGCGCCGTGGGTGCCTCTGAGTCCACCGGCAGCCGCCGGGCGGTCGGTGCCACCGAAACCACCGGCAGCCGCCGCGCCGTCAGCGCCTCCGAGGCCACTGGTAGCCGCCGGGCGGTCGGCGCCACCGAGACCACCGGCAGCCGCCGCGCCGTCAGCGCCACCGAAACCACCGGCAGCCGCCGCGCCGTCAGCGCCACCGAAACCACCGGCAGCCGCCGGGCGGTGGGTGAGTCCAGTGGCTACCGGCGCGCGGGCGAGGGCACCAGCACCCGCATCCTCGCCGTGGACGGCCGCCCGCAACTGGGCCGCCGCCGGGCCGGGGCCGGCGAATCCACCGGCTCCCACCGGGTCGCGCCCGGCGAGGCCACCGGCTCGCACCGGGTGCTCGGCGAGGCCAAGCGCGGCATCGCGAAGTGGCCGATCGTCGCCGGGGTGTTCGTCGTGCTCCTCGTCCTCGGGATCCTCGGCTGGGGCTGGGCGGACAGCATCGTCGCCAACCGGGCCGAGGCCCAGGCCAGCGCGTGCGCCGAGGGCGACTCCAACCTGAACGTCGTCGCCGCCCCGTCGGTGGCCCCCGCGGTGACCGCCGCCGCCGAGCGGTGGAACCAGGCGAGGACCGTGGTGCACGCGCACTGCGTCCACGTCCAGGTCCAGGCCATCGACGACCAGCGCGTCCTGCTGGCACTCACCGGCCGCGGCAACCTCGACTCGATCGGCGGCCAGCCCGCCGTCTGGATCCCGGAGACCACGGCGACGATCACCGAGCTGACCACCGCCCGGCCCACCCTGCTGACCTCCCCGGCCGAGCCGCTCGCGGCCAACGCCCGCGCCGACTACCCGTGCGCGGTGCTCACCGCCGAGGACGTCGACGAGGTCCAGCAGCGCGCCTCCCAGAGGTTCCGCAACTACCTCCAGGAACCGGCGCAGCAGGCCGACTTCACCCGCCTGCTCAACCCCGGCGCCTAGGGCACCGCGCCCTGGGGCGAACCACTGCCCGCAACGGACGCCCCCGCCGATCCTGGCTCACAGTCGCCGCACAGCTCGCGCACCGGTGACCGCACGGGTCACCCCGGTTGACTCGACGCGCCCGGACCGGAGCGGAGCCGAGGGAGCTTCATGGGTGGCAGGCGCGTCGTGCTCGCGATCGTCGGCGTGGTGGACCAGTCGGCCAAGTGGTCGGCGCGGCGGCACGCTGATCAACAGCGGCGGCAGCCACCTGGTCGGCGAAGCGATCGGCGGCTGGTACCGCGACCCGCTCGCCGGCGCGCGCCTCGACGTCCTCGGCGCCGCGGGGCTGGGCCTCGCCGTCGTCGCCATCGCCGCCGGGACCGCGCTGCTCGTGGTGGCCGCCGGACGCGGGCTCGTCCGGCTGCGCCCTGCGCCCGGTGGCGCGGCCCGGCTGCTCGCCAGCGCGGTGGGCCTGGGCGCGGCGCAGGACACCGGGGTGACCAGCGCCGCGCTCACGCCGGCCGTCGGCCGGTGAGCACCTCCCGGGTGGCCGCGTCGGCCGGGTAGAACGACTCGATCACCAGCTCGGCAAGCGTGACGTCCAGCGCGGTGCCGAAGGTGGCCACCACGGACAGCAGGGTCAGCTCGGCGTCGCCGCGACGCAGCCGCACCGGCACGAACACCGAGCCGGCCGGGGCCTCGTCCACCGGGTCGTCGCACGGGTATCCGCTCACCTCGGCCAGCAAGTCCGCGAGACCGGGGTCGCCGGTGATCTCCACCTGCCGCCGCAGCCTGCCGAGCAGCTCGGCCCGCCACTGCCCCAGGTTGATCACGTGCGGGGCGAGGCCGCGGGGGTGCAGCGCGATCCGCAGCACGTTCGCCGGCGGTTCCAGCAGCGCGGGGTCGACGAGGTCGGTCAGCAGCGTGATGCCGCTGTTGCTCTCGACGAGGTCCCAGTTGCGGTCCACGACGACGGCCGGGTACGGCTCGTGCCCGGCGAGGAGGTGCCGGACGGCGTCGAGCGCGGCGCCCAGGTCGGGCAGCGGGGTCTCCGGGAACACCGGCGCGTAGCCGGCGGCCAGCAGCAGCCGGTTGCGCTCCCGCAGCGGCACCTCCAGCCGCTCTCCCAGGCGCAGCACCATTTCCCGGCTCGGCTGGGACCGGCCGTTCTCCAGGAAGCTGAGGTGGCGCGTGGAGATCTCGGCGGACAGGGCGAGGTCGAGCTGGCTGAGCCTGCGGCGTTCCCGCCACTGCCGCAACTGCTCGCCCACGGGGCGCTGCATGGTCGTCACCCGTGCGAAGTTACGGGGCGCGCGCACGGCGCCGCCATTACCTCCCGCGTAATCGACGGGCCGCGCGATCCGGGCGATGGTGATCAGGTCACACCGACCGATCAGGAGGAATCCGATGACCGACTACACCGCTCTCGCCCAGGGCTACATCGACGTCTGGAACGAGACGGACGCGGACAAGCGCCGGGCGCTGGTGGAGGAGCTGTTCACCCCGGACGCGCTGTTCACCGACCCGATCGGCTCGGTGCGCGGCACCGCCGCGATCGACGAGTTCATCGGCGCGGCGCAGGCACAGTTCGCGGGGCCGGAGTTCAGCCTCGGTGGCGCCGTGGACGGCCACCACGACCAGGCCCGGTTCACGTGGCACCTGGGCGCGCCGGGCGCCGCCGAGCCGCTCGCGATCGGCTTCGACGTCGTCGTGGTCGAGGACGGCCGGATCGCTCGGGTGCTGGGCTTCCTGGACAAGGTGCCCAGCTGACGCGGATCCGCCGGCCGGCCCGGAACCCCCAGTTCCGGGCCCTCCCCACTCTGTCGTGCCCCGTGAGGGCGCCTGAGAGGTTCACCCGAGTGTTGAGCCGGGTTTGCACCTTCGGCGGGGCCGGACGTAGTTGTGCCCGTCGGCCCGCTTTCCAGAGGCGTCTCGTCCGCGCGGTCCAGGGTGCCTGAGAGGTTCCGGGGAGGCTTTGCTCCTTCGGCGCCGGGCGCGCTGGTGGTGGCCCGGTCTCTCCCGCGCGGCTTCGGCGACCGCGATCAGTACCCTACTCCCCGGTTCGGGGAGACGATCATCCGGTCCGGCGTGCGTTGCGGCGCTGCGTGAGTTCGTCCGGAACGACCGGTTCGATCTCGCCGCCGTCGGCGCGCTCGGCCGGGAACTCGTGGATCGTGCCGCTGATCTCCTGCATCGGGACCTTCACCGCGATGCCGAACACGCCCTGGCCGCCCTGGAGCAGATCCACGATCTCCTCGGGCGAGGTGCACTCGTAGACGGTGGTGCCGTCCGAGACCAGGGTGACTTTCGCCAGGTCGCGTGCCCCGCGCTTGCGCAGGTGCTCGACGGCGACACGGATGTTCTGCAGCGAGACGCCCGTGTCGAGTAAACGCTTCACGATCTTGAGGGCGAGGATGTCCTTGAACGAGTACAGCCGTTGCGAACCCGAACCGTGCGCCGTGCGGATGCTCGGCGCGACCAGCCCGGTGCGCGCCCAGTAGTCCAGCTGCCGGTAGGTGATGCCGGCGATCTGACAGGCCGCGGGACCTCGGTATCCGACCAGCTCGTCAGGCAGGGACGAGTCCGGGAAGAGCTCACCCTGCTCCCCGGGCACGACCTGAACCGGCCTTTCGTCGACCACGCATGCCTCCCCTCGCCCGGCCGTGCGGCCGGTCGAAACAAGCACCCGGGGCCCTGGAGTAGGACCCGCGGCAGTGGCGAACCGCTCCGGTGCCCCAGTGACCGCGCCGCGGCCGAATCACACCGAAGCGATTTACCGCCATCGACGGTATGCGCGGGCGCGCGCCCGGTCAACGCGACGCGCGGCCCCGCCTTCACACAGTCTTGAGAGTTGATCGGTGAAGACGCTCCGACCACGGTTACCCGGACGGGTAATTTTCGCCGCGAAGGCGGCGGAGACCCCGGAACGCGCCGAAGGGGCCCTCCCGGCCGGTGCTCGAGCCGGGAAGACCCCTTCGGCGCCGCCGGAGGCGGGGCGGTCAGGTGTCCGCGCCGCGGAAGTCCTCCGGCGAGACGGATTCGAGAAATTCGCGGAACTTCTCGACCTCGTCCTCCTGCTCGTCCGGGATGATCAGCCCGGCCTCGTCGAGCACCGCGTCCACCGCGTGGATCGGCACCCCGACGCGCAGGGCCAGCGCCACCGAGTCGCTCGGCCGCGCGGACACCCGCACGTTGCCGTCGAAGACCAGTTCGGCGAAGAACGTGCCTTCGCGCAGGTCCGTGATCACGACCTGTTCGAGCTCGCGGCCCAGCGCGCCGATGACCTCCTTGAGGAGGTCGTGGGTCAGCGGGCGCGCGGGGCGGACGCCCTGCTGCTCGAGTGCGATCGCGGTGGCTTCCACGGACCCGATCCAGATGGGGAGGTACCGCTCACCCTGCGCCTCCCGGAGCAACAAGATCGGCTGGTTCGCGGGCAACTCGACCCGCACGCCGACGACGCGCATTTCGCTCATCGGGCTTCGCCTCCCTCTCGTGTGCGCGGGCCGCGGCGCTGGTCCGAGGACCCCGCATCGACATCTCCGACGCTACCCGCCATCCCGGCACCGTGCTCGTTCGCGGGGACTGTGTGGCAGTCGCGTGGACCGTTCCGGCAAATCCATCACCAACGGTACGGCATCGGCGGCTCGCTGCGGAGTCCCGAAACCATGTCATTACCGTCGCGACCCACGACCAGCGGAGATCCAGAACCGCACCACCGGGCTCACCCGCCGGTCACGTCCCGGATGCCCGCTTTGACCAGCAGCGTGTGCAACGTCACCGACAGTGCCGCCAGCTGCCGCGCCAGCTCGTCCGCCCGCGCCTTGGCGTCCGGGTCACGCTGCCGTGACACGGGCGCGACGATCTGCTCGAGCAGACCGACCTCGCGGTCCGCCGACGCGCGGAAGGCACGCAGGTGCCGCGGCTCGATGCCGTACTCCGTCATGGCGCGGACCGTGCGGGCCACCAGAACCGCGTCCGGGTCGTAGAACCCGGCCGCGCCGGGGCGGATCAGGCCGTACTGCTCCAGCTCGGCGAGCAGGGAGTTGTCCACGCCCGCCTCGGCGAGCAGGTCCTCCCTGGTCAGCCGGACGTCGCGGCCCGGCGCGAAGTCGTCGGGCCGGGGCAGCCCGTCCCCTGGGCCCGGCGTCGCCGGGATGGGGACCAGCTTGCGCGGCAGCCTCCCGCCGAGGCCCTGGCCGTCGGACAGGCCGCGGTCGGCGGCGTCGAGCTGCTCCTTGATGACCTTGAGCGGGAGGTAGTGGTCCCGCTGCGCGGCCAGCACGAACCGCAGCCGCTCGACGTCCGCCGCGGAGAACTGCCGGTATCCGGACGCGGTCCGGCCCGGGCGGACCAGCCCCTCGGACTCGAGGAACCGGATCTTGGAGATGGTGACATCGGGGAAGTCCGGGCGCAGCTGCGCCAGCACCGCCCCGATGCTCAGTCCATCACGCTGTGGCCGCCCGGCAGCCGTCACCGCGCCCCCTGGCCCCCGTGCCCCGGGCCGGTCAGGAAGACCAGGCGGAACTTGCCGATCTGCACCTCGTCACCGCCCGCGAGCACCGCCTGGTCGACCGGCTCGCGGTTGACGTAGGTGCCGTTCAGGCTGCCCACGTCGATGACGACGAACTCCCCGCCCTCGCGGCGGAACTCCGCGTGACGGCGGGACACCGTGACGTCGTCGAGGAAGATGTCGCTGTCCGGGTGGCGCCCGGCGCTCGTGGTGTCCCGGTCGAGCAGGAAGCGCGAACCGGCGTTCGGGCCCCGCTTGACCACCAGCAACGCCGTGCCTGCCGGCAGCGCGTCGACACCGGCGACCGAAGGCTCCGGCGTCGGCGCCTCCTGACCCTCCACGTCCGCCAGGAAGTCGGCCCGGAAGACCGAGGTCCGCTCCGGAGACTGCTCCGGGGGAACGCCGGGCCCGTCGTTGGTGCTCACCTGAGCTCTCCTCACCACTGATGTGTCGCTGGCTGAAAACCTGTGGCTGCCAACGTACCGTGCCTGATCGATTCGGCCCCCGCGGCTCCCCCCAAAACGCGGTCCTAGCCTGCGGTCAGCCGGTTGTAGGCGTCGGCGTCGAGCAGCCCCGCCACGGCGTCGGCGTCGCTCACCCGGATCTCGACGAGCCACCCCTCGCCGTAGGGGTCGCTGTTGATCAGCTCCGGCGAGTCGCCCACCGCGTCGTTGACCGCGACGACCTCGCCGTCGACCGGGGCGAACAGCTCGGACACGCTCTTGGTCGACTCGACCTCGCCGAACGGCTCCCCCGCGGTCACCGCCTTGCCGGCCTCGGGCAGGTCGACGAACACCACGTCACCCAGCTGGTCCTGCGCGTACTCGGTGATCCCGACCCGGACCACGTCGCCGTCACGGGTGGCCACCCACTCGTGCTCCTCGGTGTAGCGCAACTCTTCTGGCGCGGACACTCCACGTCCCCTTTCCTGCCCGGCTCGCGCGTGGCGTCGCGATGCTCGCGCGAAGTCTTACATCCGCCCGCCCGCTCTGGCACGCCGGACCGCCCAGAAGGTCTGCAGCAGGTACAGCGCGCCCGACCACACATACAGCACCGTGCCCCACGCGGTGAAGGAGTAGGCGATCGGCCGGGCGATCGCGGCCGCGGTCGAGCCGCCCTGGGTGAGCAGCAGGAACGGGAAGGCGTACATCAGCACGAAGGTCGCGGCCTTGCCGATGTAGGTGACCTCGGGCGGCGCGTAGTCGTGGCGGCGCAGCACCAGCAGGGCCACCCCGACCAGCAGCTCACGCCCGACGAGCACCGCGACGAGCCACCAGGGCACGATGCCGCGGACCAGGAAGGCGATCAGCGTCGCGACGATGTAGAGCCGGTCAGCGGCCGGATCGAGCAACTGCCCGAGGCGGCTCGTCTGGTCCAGCCAGCGCGCGAGCTTGCCGTCCAGCCAGTCGGACAGGCCGCTGAACACCAGTAGCGCCAGGGCCCAGCCGTCGGCGCGCGGGCCGAGCAGGAGCCACAGGAACACCGGGACGCCCGCGAGCCGCAGCAGGGACAGCAGGTTCGGCACGGTCCACGCCTGGCGCAGCAGGCTGGGCTCGGCCGTCTCGGCGCGGGGTTCGATCACGGGGTAACCCTAATCGGTGGGGCGGCGGCGGGTTCACCCTCGGAGTGGCGGTCCCGTGGTGGCGACCGCCGGACCCGGCGGCTCGGGGCCGGCCGGTTCGGGAAGCGGCTCGGCCCGCCGGGCCGACGGCGGCCGAGCAGCGCCGTGGAACCGGCGGGCTTGCGGCCTGTGCCCGCGGGCCGCCGGGCGAGGCGTCGGCCCCGGCCATTCGCGGAACCCGACCAGGCCGGCGGCATGCAGCCTCGGCAACCGAGCGATCCCGGCCTCCCGCCTCCGCGGCAGGCCGGGCAGCCGGGCAAGGCGCTCGGCCCGCGACCGCTCGCCGAACCCGGCTCCGCCGGTCCTGGGACCTCGTGTGCGGGGTGTCAGCCCGCGCGGCGGTGCGTCCAGCCGCGGCGGCGGAGTTCGTCGCCGGTGAGGATGAGTGGGCGGCCCAGGTGGTCGGTGCCCACCCAGCGCAGGGTCCCGGCCCCCGGCTCGAGGACGTAGGGGCGGCCCTGGCTCCACACGACGGAGCAGGGGGCGGTCGGAAGCGGATCCGTCTCGGTCGCGGTCTCGGTGCTCAACACGACTGTGGTGTCGCGCGAGGCGGGCGAAGTGTTAGCCGCCTGCCAACTATTCACCCGGCCGGTGGATCATTGTCCACAGTGGAGCTCCGGCGGGCGCGTCCTGCCTGCGATTTCGCCGGTGTCACGGTACTTTCCCGCCGAGGAGGCAACCACTGATGACCGCACCCCGCCGCGTCCTGCCGCTGCTGCTCCTGTCCGCCGGCGTCCTGGCCGGCTGCTCCGCCACGCCCGGTGTCACACCCCAGACGAGTGCACCCCAGACGAGTGCCTCACAGACGAGTGCGCCCGCGAGCACCCCGGCGGGCACGGCCACCGCCGCGCCGAGCACCTCGGCCGGCACGACCGGGGCACGCGCGGACGGCTGCGGCACCGTGCCGGCCGCGAGCGGCCTGACCCTGCAGGTCATGGACACCACGACGAGCACCCTCAGCTGCGGTCAGGCCACCGACCTGGTGACCCGGTTCCAGCGGGCGATCGCCGGGCGGCAGCCTGCCGGGTCGGGCCGCCCGGTGAGCGAGACCGTCGACGGCTGGCTGTGCGTCTCCGGCCCGCCCGCGTCGCAGGGCGGCACCACGTGCAGCCGCGGCGAGGACACCGTCTTCGCTCGCGTCACCGAAGCGGAGTAACCGCCCCCGGCGGGGACCGGGGGCGGCCCGCGCTCACCCCTTCAAGCCCGGGAAGTCGTCCTCGCGGAACTCGCCCGCCGGCCGGGAGTCCGGCGCGGCCTGCTCCCTGCCGCGCAGCTCGACGCGGCGGATCTTGCCCGAGATCGTCTTCGGCAGCTCGGCGAACTCCAGCCGCCGGATCCGCTTGTACGGCGCCAGATGATCGCGGCAGAACGCCAGGATGCTCTCCGCCGTGGCGGCATCCGGCTCGTACCCGGCCGCGAGCACCACGTAGGCCTTGGGCACGGCGAGCCGGATCGGGTCCGGCGCGGGCACCACCGCCGCCTCGGCGACCGCGTCGTGTTCGAGCAGCACGCTTTCCAGCTCGAACGGCGAGATGCGATAGTCCGACGCCTTGAACACGTCGTCGGTGCGGCCGACGTAGGTGATGTAGCCGCGCGCGTCGACCGAGCCGACGTCGCCGGTGTGGTAGTAGCCGCCGCGGAACGCCTCCGCGGTGCGCTCCTCGTCGTCGGCGTAGCCGACCATCAGCCCCACCGGCCGCTCGGTCAGGTCGAGGCAGATCTCGCCCTCCTCGGCGGGCTGCCCGCTCACCGGGTCGACCAGCACCACCTTGAACCCGGGCACGGGGCGGCCCATCGACCCGGACTTGACCTCCTGGCCGGGCGTGTTGGCGATCTGCACGCTGGTCTCGGTCTGGCCGAACCCGTCCCGGATCGTGACGCCCCACGCCTTGCGGACCTGGTCGATCACCTCCGGGTTGAGCGGCTCGCCCGCGCCGACCACCTTGACCGGCGGCGTTTCCAGCGCGCCGAGGTCGGCCTGGATCAGCATCCGCCACACCGTCGGCGGCGCGCAGAAGCTGGTGATCCCGCACCGCTGCATCTGCGTCATCAGCGCGCCGGCGTCGAAGCGGGAGTAGTTGAACAGGAACACCGTCGCCTCGGCGTTCCACGGCGCGAACACGTTGCTCCACGCGTGCTTCGCCCAGCCGGGCGAGGAGATGTTCAGGTGCACGTCGCCGGGTTCGAGCCCGATCCAGTACATCGTGGACAGATGCCCGACCGGGTAGGACACGTGCGTGTGCTGCACCAGCTTCGGCTTGGCGGTGGTGCCGGAGGTGAAGTACAGCAGCAGCGGGTCGGTGGCGGCGGTGGGACCGTCCGGAGTGAACGATTCCTCCGCGGAATAGGCGTCGGCGAAGGAGTGCCAGCCCTCGGCCCGCTCCCCCACCGCGATGCGCGTGTAGTCGCCGGCGACGTCGGCGAACTTCTCGACGTCCGCCGACCGGACCACGACGTGCCGCGCGTTGCCGCGGTCCACGCGGTCCCGCAGGTCGGCCGCGCCGAGCAGGGTCGACGCCGGGATGATCACCGCGCCGAGCTTGATCGCGGCGAGGATCGTCTCCCACAGCTCGACCTGGTTGCCGAGCATGAGGATCAGGCGATCGCCGCGGCGGACGCCGAGCCCGCGCAGCCAGTTCGCGACCTGGCTGGAGCGGCGCGCCATCTCGGGGTAGGTCCAGCGGCCCTCGCCGCCGTCCTCCTCGACGATCCACAGCGCGTACTTCTCCGCGTTGGCCGGATCGGCGGCGACCACGTCGAACCAGTCCAGCGCCCAGTTGAACTCGTCCAGTTCCGGCCAGGCGAAGTCGCGGTAGGCGGTGTCGTAGTCCTCGCGGTGCGCGAGCAGGAAGTCGCGGGCCTCGCGGAACCGCTGGTGAGCGGCTGAATGGACACTGCTCATGGCGTTGCTCCTCACTCGCCGGTGAACTCGGGCGCCCGGCGCTCCATGAACGCCCGCACCGCTTCCTGGATGTCCTTGCTGGGCAGGAAGGCCGCGTTCCAGGTGGAGACGTAACGCAGCCCGTCGCTGACCTGCCGCTCGGTGTTGAGCGACAGCACCTCCTTGACGCCCTGCACGACCAGCGGCGGGTTGGCGGCGATCTCGCGAGCCAGCTCGTCGGCCGCGGCCAGCACCGCGTCCTGGTCGGCGTACACGTCGTTGACCAGGCCGATCCGCTCCGCGCGGGCCGCGTCGATGTCCTTGCCGGTCAGGGCGAGCTCGCGCAGGTGACCCTCGCCGATGATCCCGGCCAGCCGCTGCAGGCTGCCCAGGTCCGCCACGATCGCGACCTTCGCCTCGCGCACGCTGAACTTCGCGTCCGCGCTGGCCAGCCGCACGTCGGCGGCCGCGATCACGTCGACGCCGCCGCCGATGCACCAGCCGGACACGGCGGCGATCACCGGGGTGCGGCACTCCGCCACCGCGGTGACGCTGTCCTGCAGCACCCGGATCTCGCGGAGGAACTCGGTGCGCGGGCCGGCCAGGGCGTCGCCGGCGAGCAGCGGCGCCCAGCCACCCATCATCGCGGGCAGGTCGAGGCCGTAGGAGAAGTTCTTCCCGCTGCCGGTCAGCACGATCGCCCGGACCGCGGGATCGGCGTCCAGGGTGCGGAACACGATCGGCAGCTCGCGCCAGAAGTCCGGGCCCATCGCGTTGCCCTTGCCCGGCCCGAGCAGGGTCACGCGGGCGACCGGGCCGGTCCGCTCGACGTCGAGCGAGACCAGGTCCGGGAGCTTGTCGGCGGTGTCAGTCATGCGGCCATCTTGACGCATCCGGACACGATCCCGCGCACAAGCCTGTGCGGGGGCGCCCCGGGGGTGGTTTCCTGATCGTCATGCTGACCCGTCCCCTGGAGACCACCGGACTGGCCGCCGCGTTCACCTTCGAGGGCCACCGGCTCTGCTACACCGAGTTCGGCACCGGCGACCGCGTGGTCGTGCTGGCCCACGGCCTGATGTTCACCCGGCGGATGCACGCGCCGCTGGCGCGCGGGCTCGCCGCCGAGGGGTTCCGGGTCGTCACGCTGGACCTGCTCGGCCACGGCGACTCCGACCGGCCGCGCGAGTCGTGGCACTACTCGATCCCGGCCTTCGGCGACCAGGTGCTGGCGCTGCTGGACCACCTGGACGTGGACCGGGCCGTGGTCGGCGGGACGTCGCTCGGCGCGAACGTGGCGCTGGAGGCGGCGGTCAAGGCGCCGGAGCGGCTGCGCGGGGTCGTGGTGGAGATGCCGGTGCTGGACAACGCGATCGTCGCGGGCCTGCTGGCGTTCACGCCGCTGCTGTTCGCGGCGCGGTTCGTGCCGTTCGGGGTGCAGGCGGTGGCGAAGGTGGCCGGCCTGGTGCCGCAGGGCAGCCAGTGGGTGGACGTCGTCACCGACACGCTCGACCAGCGGCCGGCGTCGATGGCGGCGCTGCTGCACGGCGTGTTCTTCGGCCGGATCGCGCCGCCCCGGTCGGTGCGCAAGCGGATCGAGGTGCCCGCGCTGGTGATCGGGCACCAGCGCGACCCGGTTCACCCGTTCGGGGACGCCGACACGCTGGCCGCCGACCTGCCCGCGGCCGAGTTCGTGCAGGCGCGCAGCCCGGTCGAGCTGCGGTTCGACCCGCAACGGCTGACCGCGGCGATCCTGGACTTCGTGCGGCGCTGCTACGCCGCCTGACGGCTTCCGGCCCCGGGCGCGGCGCCCGCGGTCAGCGCAGGTCGTCCGGCAGCAGGCCGGCGACCGGGCCGATCACGATCACCGCGGGCGGGCGCACCCCGGCGGCCTTGGCGTCCTCGGCCGCGGTGGCCAGGGTGAAGCGGTGCACGCGCTGGGTGGGCATGGTGCCGTTCTCCACGACCGCGACCGGGGTGTCGCCGGGGCGGCCGCCGTCGAGCAGCGCGGCGGCGAACTGGCCGAGCCGTTCCACGCCCATCATCAGCACGATCGTGCCGCGCAGCTTCGCCAGCGCCGACCAGTCGGTCAGGGAGCTCTCGTGGTCCGGCGCGACGTGCCCGGACACGACGACGACCTCGTGGGCGACCCCGCGGTGGGTGACCGGCACCCGGGCCGCCGCGGGGCCGGCGATCGAGCTGGTGATGCCCGGCACCACGGTCACCGGCACGCCCGCCTCGGCGCACGCGAGCAGCTCCTCGAACCCGCGGCCGAACACGTACGGGTCGCCGCCCTTGAGCCGGACCACGAACTTGCCCGCCTTGGCGTGTTCGATCAGGGTGGCGTTGATGAAGTCCTGGCTGGCGGCGCGGCCGTAGGGGATCTTGGCGGCGTCCACGACCTCGACGTCCGGGTGCAGCTCGTCGAGCAGCTCGCGGGGGGCCAGCCGGTCGGCCACCACGACGTCGGCGCGGGCCAGCAGCCTGCGGCCCTTGACGGTGATCAGCTCCGGATCGCCGGGGCCGCCGCCGACGAGCGCGACGCCGGGCAGTTCGGCGGCGTCCGGCGGGGTGATGTCGTCGGCGATCGCGCCGGTGTGCAGGGCCTCGACGATGTTGTCGCGTACCGCCGCCGAGCGCAGCGGCTGGCCGCCGGAGAGGACGCCCACGACCAGGCCTTCGTGGCGGCCGACCGCGGCGGTCACGGCGGTGCCCTCGATGCCGGCGTCGGCGCGCACGCAGAAGATGCGGCGCCGCTCGGCCTCCGCGCAGATCGCGGCGTTGACCTCGGGGTCGTCGGTGCAGGCCAGGGCGTACCACGCGCCGTCGAGGTCGCCGTCGGCGTAGCGGCGCTGGTGCCACACGACCTCGCCGGCGTCGATCATGCCGCCGACGGCCGGGGTGGTGGACGGCGAGATCAGCTCGACCGCGGCGCCGGCGCTGATCAGGCGGGGCAGCCGGCGCTGGGCGACGGTGCCGCCGCCGACGAGCACCACGCGCCGCCCGGCGAGGTCGAGGCCGACGAGGTAGTGCTGGTCTTCAGGCATGCGGACAAGCATGCCTGCTCGGTGGCGCGAAAACACCTCAGGGCTGCGGGAGTGTGAGCAACTCCGTATTGCCTGCGCTCCTCACCGGTCTCGAGCGGAGTGGTTCCGCAACGTCCCCAGCCGGTCAGCTTGATGACCTGCTCGGCTCGCGGGAGCCCCTTCCAGGCCGGCGTGGATTCGGATCAGAAGTCTGGCCTCGGCAGCAATGGCCTGACCCTGGATCCCGTGCACGGACTTGCGGAGTTCCGGCGATCCGATCCGGACGCTACCGACACCACCGTGAACGGCCGGAAGGCGCTGGCGCGGGACCTGGCCGCCAGAGTCGAGCCGCTGCTACCGAAGTAACGATGAGCCCAACGGCTTCGGTCCTTGTCCCGCACCGTTCGGCAAGCTTCTAGGCGAGCCCCAGAAGCCCCAGCATCTCCGTGTTGCCGAACATGCGCGCGGTGTCCACGGCCGACGGTGTGCCCGCCGCCGGGTCGGCGCCTCCCTCCAGCAGCGCCTTCACCACGTCCGGGTCGTTCTTGAACACCGCGCCCGCCAGCGGGCTCTGGCCCCGGTCGTTGAGCCGGTTCGGGTCGGCGCCTCGGTCGAGCAGCGCCTTGACCGTCCCGGCGTGGCCGTGGTAGGCGGCCAGCATCACGAGCGTGTCGCCGCGGTCGTTGGTCAGGTTGACGGCGATGCCGGCGTCGACGTAGGCGGCCAGCGTCTCCGTCTGCCCCTCCCTGGCCATCTGGAAGACCCGGCTCCACAGCTCGATCATCTCGTCGGACGGCTCGCTCATGACGTCGACCCTAGTGCGGGCCGTCCGGCCGGACGGCCCGCACCGGGTCAGCGCGCCGACGAAGGGTACGGCAGCAAGGCCATTTCGCGCGCGTTCTTGATGGCCTGGGCCACCTGCTTCTGCTGCGTCGGCGACAAGCCCGTCACCCGCCGGGCGCGGATCTTGCCGCGGTCGGAGATGAACTTGCGCAGCAGGTCCACGTCCTTCCAGTCCACAACGGACACGTCCGCCTCGGCGAGCAGGTTGCGGCGACGGCGGCCGGGCCGGTCCTTGACGTACTTGGGCACGGCGCTCACCAGCTCGACTTCGACACGCCGGGCAGCTCGCCGCGGTGGGCCATCTCGCGCAGCCGCACCCGGGACAGCCCGAACTTGCGGAAGTAGCCGCGCGGGCGGCCGTCGGCGGTGTCGCGGTTGCGCAGCCGCGTGGGGCTGGCGTCGCGGGGCAGCTTCTGCAGCGCCACCACCGCGGCCGCCCGCTCGTCCGGAGTGGACCGCGGTGAGGACACGACCGCCTTCAGTTCGGCCCGGCGCTCGGCGTAGCGGGCCACGACGGCGCGCCGCTGCTCGTCGCGGGCGATCTTCGACTTCTTCGCCATCAGCGCTCCTCCCGGAACTCGACGTGGCGGCGCACCACCGGGTCGAACTTGCGCAGCACCATCCGGTCCGGGTCGTTGCGCCGGTTCTTCCTGGTCACGTACGTGTAGCCGGTCCCCGCGGTCGAGCGGAGCTTGATGATCGGCCGGACGTCGTTGCGGGCCACTACAGCTTCACCCCCTTCGCGCGCAGTTCGGCCACGACGGCGTCGATCCCGCGCTTGTCGATCGTCTTGATCCCCTTCGCCGAGACCCGCAGCGTGACCCAGCGCCCCTCGGACGGCACCCAGTAGCGCCGTCGCTGGACGTTCGGGTCCCACCGCCGCGACGTCCGCCGGTGCGAATGGGACACCTGCTTGCCGAAGCCCGGCTTGCGGCCGGTGACCTGGCAGACCGCCGACATCCACCCTCCCTAGTTGGTATCGATTTTCATTATCACCTACTCTACAACGCGTGGATCCCGAAACGACCGGCACCACCCGGGTGCCCCTCACCCTGATCAGCGGCCTCGTCCCGGCGGCGACCGCGGACCTCGCCGAACAGGCCCGCGCGGCCCGGCCCGGCACCGCGGTCGTGCACCACGACCTGCGCGAGATCCGCGGCGGCGTCGTGCGGCGGCGGCTCCGGCTGGGCGACCGCGACGAGACGACCGTCCTGGAACTCGCGCACGGCTGCGTGTCCTGCACGCTGCGGGAGGACCTGCTCCCCCTGCTGCGCCGCCTCGCCGGCGCGCCCGGCGTGCGGCACATCGTGGTGCGGCTGGACGAGGCGATGGAGCCGGAACCGGTCTGCTGGGCGATCCGGCACGTCCTCGTCGGGGACCGGCCGGTGATCGACTTCGTGACGATCGACGGCGTGCACACGGTGCTGGACCGCGGCTCCTGGCTGGCCGACGCGACCGGCGACGACACCCTGGAGGAGCGCGGGCTGCAGGCGAGCCAGGACGACGAGCGGACCGTCGCGCAGGTCGCGTTGTCCCAGGCCGAGTTCGCCGACGTGCTCGTGCTGACCGGCACGGCCGACGCCTGGACCGACGCGAAGACCGCGGCCGTCCTGGACCGGGTCGCGCCCGCGGCCTTGCGGACCTCGCGCCTGGCCGAGGTTCCCCGGGACGCGCGACGCGGCGAGGTGACCGACATGCACGGCCCGCTCCTGCACGGCGAGCCGCCGCTTGGCGCGGACTGCGGTGTCGCGACGCTGCTGTTCACCGCGCAGCGCCCGTTCCACCCGGAACGCCTGCACGACGCGCTCGACGTGCTGCTCGACGGGGTGGTGCGGACCCGCGGCCGGGTGTGGGTGGCCAGCCAGCCGGACATGGCGCTGTGGCTGGAGTCGGCGGGCGGCGGCCTCGGCGTCGGGCACGCCGGGCCGTGGCTGGACGCGCCGGACGGTCCGGCGTGGACGGACGTGTCCCCGGAGCGGCGGACGCTGGCGTCGCTGCGCTGGCACCCGGTGTTCGGCGACCGGGCCTCGGAGATCTTCGTCGTCACGGATCAGGCCACGCCGGCCGAGATCGACGACGCCCTGTCCGGGGCGCTGCTCACCGACGCCGAGCTCGCGGCCGGGCAGCGGGAGTGGCTGACCTACGACGACCCGTTCGGCGCCTGGCACGAGGAGCCGTGCGAAGACACCGACGAGACGCAGGACGTGAACGTCACGTCCGGAACGGAGAAGCAGTGAAACCGGGCATCCATCCCGACTACCACCCGGTGGTGTTCCAGGACACCGCGACCGGCGACGCGTTCCTGACGCGCTCGACGATCACCTCGGACAAGACGATCGAGTGGAGCGACGGCAACACCTACCCGCTCGTGCTCGTCGACGTCAGCGCGTGGTCGCACCCGTTCTGGACGGGCGCGCGCCGGATCATGGACACCGCGGGCCAGGTGGAGAAGTTCCACCGCCGCTACGGAAGGCGGAAGTGATGGCCGTTCCCAAGCGCAAGACCTCGCGCAGCAACACCCGGCACCGCCGCGCCCAGTGGAAGGCCGTGAAGCCGGATCTGGTGCCGGTGGTGATCGACGGCAAGGAGCAGCTGGTGCCGCGCAGGCTGCTCGGCCACTTTCACCGGCTGGCGCGGTGACGCTCCCGGTCACCGTCCTGTCCGGGTTCCTCGGCGCGGGCAAGACGACGGTGCTCAACCACGTGCTGGGCAACACCGACGGCACGCGGGTCGCGGTGATCGTCAACGACATGAGCGAGGTCAACATCGACGCCGCGCTCGTCCGCACGCGAGAGCGGCTGGTCGAGATGACCAACGGGTGCATCTGCTGCACCCTGCGGGACGACCTGCTGGAGGAGGTGCGCCGGCTCTGCGACGAGGGCCGGTTCGACCACGTGCTGATCGAGTCGAGCGGGATCTCCGAGCCGATGCCGGTCGCGGCGACGTTCACGTTCCTGCCGCGGGCGCGGCTGGACACCATGGTGACCGTGGTGGACGCGGTGAACTTCACCCGCGAGCTGGACCGCGGCGACGAGCTGGCCGCGCGGGCCCTGGACCAGTACGAGGGTGACGAACGGACCGTCAGCGACCTGCTGATCGACCAGGTCGAGTTCGCCGACGTGCTGCTGCTGAACAAGACCGACCTCGTCGGCGAGGAGGAGCTGGTCCGGCTGGACGCGCTGCTGCGGCGGCTCAACCCGGCGGCGGAGGTGATCCGCGCCGGCTTCGGGAAGGTGCCGGTGCGGGAGGTGCTCGGGACCGGGCGCTACGACCTGGAGCGGGCCCAGCAGGCGCCCGGCTGGGTGGCGGAGCTGAACGGCGACCACGTGCCGGAAACCGAGGAGTACGGCATCTCCAGCGTCGTGTTCCGGGCCTCGCGGCCGTTCGCGCCGGAGCGGCTGTGGTCATTCGTGACGCGGGACCTGGACTCCGGCCGGTTCGGGAAGGTGTTGCGCTCCAAGGGGTTCTTCGCGCTGGCGTCCCGCCCCGGGGTGGTGGGCCTGTGGTCGCAGGCCGGTTCGGTGGCGCGGTTCGAACCGCAGGGCAGCGGTCCGGCGCGGCAGGAGCTGGTGTTCATCGGGACGGGCCTGGACCACGCGGCGCTGACGGCCGCACTGGAGAGCTGCCTCGGCGAGGAGGCCGGCCCGGACCCGTTCCCCGCGTGGGAGCCGCACGACCACGCGGCGCACTAGTCCGGCCGGTAGAGCATTCCGAGGAACTCGCGCAGCAGGCGTTCCCGCAGGGCCGGGGTGGCGGCGCCGAGCAGGGCGTTGATCCCGGCCATCCGGTCGGGCAGTCCCGCGCCACCGCCCATCCCGGCGGCGGTGAGCAGGCCTTCGAACTGCTCGCCGGTCAGCGTGTCCGGGTCGAGGGCGGCGACGAACGCGGCCACGTTCTCGTCCACCGTCACCGGTCCGGCCTCCCGGGCGGCGGCGACCGAGGCGGCGAGGTCGGCGAGGAACCCGGCCTCGCCGCCCCGGTTCGCGGCGGTGACGGTGAGGTGCAGGTTTACCGGCGAGGACCCGTGGGCGAACTGCGGCTGCACGTACCAGCCGCGGGCCCGCATCTCGTCGGCGACCGTGAACAGGTCGAAGCTGTCGTCGCCGGCGGCGAGCGCGATCAGGGTCGAGTCCGGTTCGGCGAGCAACCGCAGACCGTCGATGCTCCGGATGCCGTCGGCGCTGGCCGTCACCGCGGCCAGCGTCTGCCGGGCGAGTTCCAGGTAGCCGTCGTCGCCGAGGTGCTGCACCACGGCCCACGCGGCGGCGAGCGGGCCGCCGGAGCGGGTGGACTGGATGGTGCTGTTGAGCATCGTGTAGCCGGGCCAGTCCGCGCTGGCGAAGTAGTGCCCGCGCCGCAGCTCAGCGTCGGCGTGCAGCAGCACCGACACACCCTTCGGGCAGTACGCGTACTTGTGCAGGTCGACCGAGACGCTGGTGACGCCCTCGACGCCGAACCCGAACTCGGGCACCGGCCTGCCGAGGCGGCGGAAGTACGGCAGGACCCAGCCGCCGATGCAGGCGTCCACGTGCATGCGCACGCCCCGCGCCGCGGCCGCGGCGGCGATCGGCGCGACCGGGTCGATCACGCCGTGCGCGTAGGACGGGGCGCCGGCGACGACGAGCACCGTCGTGTCGTCGATCGCGGCGGCCATGGCGTCCGGGTCGGCGCGGAAGGTCACCGGGTCGACCGGCACCACCACGGGCCGCACCCGGAACAGGTGCGCGGCCTTGTGGAACGCGGCGTGCGCGGTCGAGGGCAGCACGATGCTCGGCTCGGCGACATCGGGGCGGCCCTCGCGCGCGGCGAGCACCGCGAGCAGGCACGACTCGGTGCCGCCGGAGGTCACCGCGCCGACCGTGGACGGGGTCCCGCCGACCAGGCGCGCGGTGGCGGCGACCAGGTCGTTCTCCAGGCGGCGCAGGCTGGGGAACGCGGTCGGGTCGAGGCCGTTGGCGGAGGAGGCGAGCGCGTGCGCCTGCGCGGCCAGCTCGTCCACACCGGACAGTCCGCTGTCGTAGACGTAGGCCAGGGTGCGGCCGCCATGGGTGGGCAGGTCGCCGGCGCGCAGCTCCCGCAGCTGGGCGAGCACCTCGCGGGCGGGCCTCATCGCGGCTCCAGGATCGAGCGGCGCAGCAACGGCAGGCCGGCCAGCACGAGGATCCCGGGCAGCAGCGCGAACCCAAGCAGGATCGCGGTGACCGCGCTGTCCGGCTGCACGGCGGAGGCGTCCACACTGGACACGTACCCGCCCGCGGTCAGCACCAGCCCGAACAGGCCCGGTCCCAGCGCCAGGCCGAGAGTCTCCGAGGCGGTCCACACGCCGGCGGTGACGCCGGCGCGGGTGGCGCCGGTGCGCTCCTCCTCGGCGCTGATCAGGTCGGGCAGGATCGCCAGCGGGAACACCTGGATCCCGGCGTAGCCGACTCCGGCGAGTGCGACGAAGACGAACGACACGCCGACCGGCAGCACCAGCGCCGCGCACAGGCCCGCGCACGCGACGCCGAAGGCGATGCAGGCGAACCGGAAGCCCCACAGCTTGCCCCAGCGCGCGCCGATGCGTGGCCACAGCGGCATGGTGACCAGCGCGGGCAGCACGAACCCGACGAACAGGTAGGTCTGCAGGTCCGCGTCGCCGAACACGTACCGGGACGCGTAGTTGACCCCGGCCAGCAGGGTGGCCAGGCCGAGCGACTGGACGAAGTAGACGCCCAGCAGCCACCGGAAGGCGCGCCACTGCCGCATCGTGGCGAGCAGCTCGCGCCAGCCCGGCGTCGGCGGGCGCAGGTTGCCGACCGGCGCACCCCGGGTGCCGAGGAACACCGCGACGGTGCCGAGCACCATGATCGCGCCCATCACGATCCCCATGACCCGGTAGCCGCTGACTCCGCCGATCTGGTTGGTGATCTCGGGGGCGCCGCCGCCGGAGACCAGGATCGCGATCGCGAGCAGGCCGATGCGCCAGCTGGTCAGGCGGGTGCGCTCGTCGTAGTTGTCGGTCAGCTCGGCGGGCAGCGCGTTGTAGGGCACCTGGAAGAAGGCGAACGCGGTGGCGCACAGGAAGAACGCGAGCACCACGTACCCGGCGTCCAGCGGGGTGCTGCCGAACCCGGGGTGGGCGAAGATCGCGGCGAACAGCACCGCGACGCCGAGCCCGCCGGACAGCAGGAACGGCCGCCTGCTCCCCCGCCGGTTCAGGCTCGCGTCGGACAACCGCCCGGCGACCGGGTTGAACACGACGTCCCACGCCTTCGGCACGAGCACGATGGCCCCGGCGACCGCGCCCGGCACCGCCATCGTGTCGGTGAGGTAGGGCAACAGCAACAGGCCGGGCACCGTGCCGAACGCGCCGGTGACGAACGACCCGGCGGAGTAGCCGAGCCTGGTCTTGGCCGGTAGGGCGACCATGGTCCTCCGATCTGCACCCGGTGATCGCCCGCATCGTGTCATCGATCACGGCCCGGGGAGCGCCCGGGGCGCGAATTCGTTATGAGACGACGAACGCGCGGGAGGCGCCGGTGAAGGGAGTGATCGTGCCGTCCAGGGACTTCGCGTCGCCTGCGTGGACCACCCGGTACTTGCCGACCGGGGTGTCCGGCGGGATGTCCCAGGTGATCGTCGCCGTGGACTCGGCCAGGAAGGTGCGCCGCCACCGGTACTTGGTGGACCAGTCGCCGTCGTCGGCGTGGCGGACCCAGGTGCCGCCGTCCAGGCGCTGGACCTCCAGGAACGTCCCGTTGCGGTGCAGGTCGTTCTTCGGGTGGCCGGTGACGAACTCGACCAGCACCTGCTCGCCCCGCCGGTAGCTGCTTCGCGCCTCGGTGAGCACGTCGCCGAACCGCTTGAGCAAAGGTGGCGAGTCCACCACCACGCCGGGCTGGAAGTTGAGCTGGTCGCCGGACAGGTCACGCGGCCGCGGGCCGCGGGGGACGCTCGTGCCGGCCCGCATCGCGGCCGCGAGCCGGGCGAACTCCTGCTGGTAGGCGGGCAGCGTGTAGCGGCCGAAGAGCGTGGACGCGCCCTCGTACTGCTGCGAGTCGTACTCCTCGGGCGTGGTGACGTACTGGCTGTACGCGTTGGCGTAGCCCTGCATGATCACGTTCTCCAGCGGCACGCCCAGCTCGGCGGCGACGGTGCGGCGGATGCGCAGCCCGGCGACGATCGTGTACTCGGCGGGCCCGGCGACGAGGTGGAGCTGCCCGAGCCGCAGGATCTGCAGCGGCAGCACCTCCGGCGCCCACGGGTAGGGTTTCATGGCGCCGAACGGCACCGCGATCACCTTCGGCGCGTGCGCGTCGGCCAGCGCCTGCGGGATCGGCGCGTCCATGCCGCCGAGCGCGTCGACGAAGGGGTTGCGGACGCCCTCGGGCAGCGGGAGCCCGGGGCCGTCCTCGGTGCTGCCGGCGAGCATCGACACGCCGATCGCGGCGGTGGCCGTGGTGCGCTGCCGTCCGTCCGGGGTGTACCGGCCGTCCACGGTCACGCGGGACATGTCCACGTAGCAGAAGCGGTAGTCGAGCGGTCCGGTGACGGCTGTGGTGGCGTTGTCGAAGGCGGCTTTCGCGGCGGTGAACTGGCGTTCGCCGATGATGCGGGTGTTCTCGAACTCGTCCTCGGTGGGGCCGGAGCCGGGCTTGAGGTTGAGGTTCGGGGACATGTCGCCGGAGTTGGTCTGCGGGAAGCACGCGACGAACTGCGGTGCGCCGTCGAGGTAGCGGGTGCCGCGCCCGTGTTCCCAGGCGTAGGCGGCGTAGCCCTTGTTGTCGCCGCTGATCAGCTTGTTCGCGTTGGTCATCGAGGTGCCGTGCGTGGCGAACCAGGCGATGGCGCCGATGTCGCGGCCGCCCTGGCGGAAGCGGAGGACCGTGACGGCCGGGTCGATGGCGAGCGGGAAGTGGTCCTTGTCGGCCTGCGGGTTGAGCTCGAAGGCGGTGCGGGACCGGTTGACGCTGGCGTCGGTCAGCTCGGTCCGGCCGAGGCTGATCGTGCCCGGCGCGAGGTTGTCGTGCGCCTGCTGGATGGCCTCGGTGATGCCGTCGACCTGGGCGTCGTAGGTCTGCCGCTGGAAGCCCAGGATGGACAGGTTGTAGGCGGCGTACCAGGACGATCCGCCGCAGCCCGCGTGCGTGTGCGTGGCGTTGAGCAGCACGTTGTGCTCGGTGTAGAGGTCGCCGTACCGCCCGGCGAGCCGGGCGAGCACCCCTTGGTGCACGGACTGGAACAACGCGCCGACGTCGGCGTTGACGAACACGATCCGGCGGCCACCGGGTTCCGCGACGATGTACGCGCGGGCGCGGGTGCGCTGGTGGATGCCGGCGGTCTGCTGCTGCGGCATGGAGTAGCCCATCATGCCGCACTCGGCCGCGGGCCCGGTGACGTCGGAGATGCCGACGCCGACGAGATAGCCCTGGTCCGCCGCGGCGCGGGTGGAGACCAAGCCCGCGGCGAGCGGCGCGACGGCCACCCCGGCGAGGACACTCCTGCGGCTCACCGGCATCGGCGACCCTCCCTCCAGACGTGAAGCCGTTTCAGGTTTCACGGAGCCTAGAGGAGCCCGTCCAGCGCTGCCAACCCTTCGATCGGGTGGCCCAGCCGTCGCACATCTTCGACATCGTGCGATCGCGGGGGCTCAGCCGATCACCTCAGCAACCCGCCGCAGGGTCCCCGCGTCCCCACGCAGCAGCAACGTCGTCACCACGGTTTCCTCCCAAGCCGCCAGCTCCGCCCGGATCTTCTCCGGCGGCCCGATCAGCGAGGTGTCCTCGACCAGCGAGGTGGGGATCGCCGCGGCGGCTTCGGCCTTGCGCCCGGCGAGGTAGAGCTCCTGCACCTTCTCCGCGACGTCGGCGTACCCGAGGCGGGCGAACACGTCCTTGTGGAAGTTGACCTGCTTGGCCCCCATGCCGCCGATGTAGAGGGCCAGCGACGGCTTGATGAACCCGGCCGCGGTCTCCACGTCGTCGTGCACGATGACCGGCACCGAGGCGGCCACCTCGAAGTCGGCTTGCGTGTGCCGGGCGCCCGGGCGCGCGAAGCCCTCGGCGAGCGCTTCCCGGTAGAACGGGTCGCTCTTCGGGGAGAAGAACAGCGGCAGCCAGCCGTCGCAGATCTCGGCCGCCAGTGCGACGTTCTTCGGGCCCTCCGCCGCCAGGTAGATGGGGATTTCCGGGCGCAGCGGGTGCACTGTGGACTTCAGCGGCTTGCCCAGCCCGGTCCCGTTCTTCAGCGGCAGCTGGTACTGCTCGCCGTCGAAGGTCACCGGCTCCTGCCGGGCCACCACCCGCCGCACGATCTCGACGTACTCCCGCGTCCGGGCCAGCGGCCGCGGGTAGGGCTGCCCGTACCAGCCCTCCACCACCTGCGGCCCGGACGCGCCGAGACCCAGGATGAACCGGCCGCCGGAGAGGTGGTCCAGGGTCATCGCGGCCATCGCGGTGGCGGTCGGGGTGCGGGCCGACATCTGGATG
This sequence comes from Amycolatopsis sp. 3B14, assembly GCF_050958625.1. NCBI lineage: Bacteria > Bacillati > Actinomycetota > Actinomycetes > Pseudonocardiales > Pseudonocardiaceae > Amycolatopsis > Amycolatopsis sp. 3B14. The sequence continues at coordinate 104,493 of NZ_JBHZEN010000003.1, read as the reverse complement.
ATGTTGGTGCCGAGCTTGACCCGCGAGGTCGCCGCGCCCCACCAGGCCAGCGGGGTCAGCGCGTCCGAGCCGTACCCCTCGGCCGTCCACACCGAATCGAACCCCAGCTCCTCCGCCGTGCGGATCGCGTCGAGCGCCCCCTCCGGCGGGCCGGAGGACCAGTAACCGATGTGATAGCCGAGCTTCACGACACCTCCCGGGGAACGTAATGGGTGGGACTGTCCCGTTCGGACAGCGGCGGCAGGTTGCGGGCCGGTGTCTCCACCAGCGGGGCGTCCGACGGGACCTCGCCGCGCACCCGCCGCCACGCCGCCCTGGCGCGCGGGTGGTAGCGGCGGTCGTGCGGCACGAACCGGAACGCGAGACCGATCGCGCGGCCGGCCAGCCGGTGCAGCACCTCGTTCCGGCGCGACCAGGAGTAGCCCAGCCGCTCGCGCACCGCCGGGTGGTACAGACCGACGGTCCACCACACGAACGACTTCGCGATCACCACGCGCAGCACCCGCCAGACCGGGTCCGGCATCCACGACACGAACGGCGGCTTGGCGATGCCGGCGATGTCCAGCACGTCCCTGGTGGCCTTGTTGTCCTCCAGGACCTCGGTGCACATGTGGTCCCAGTAGGCCTGGAACTCCTCCCACGAGCCCGGCACCGGCCGCATGCTCAGCCCGTAGAGCCGGTACCACTCGACGTGCTCGTCGAACAGCCGCCGCTTGTCCGCCTCGCTCAGCCCGCCCATCATCCGCTCCGCGGCGACCACGGTGAGCATGAAGAACGTCGAGTGCGCCCAGTAGAACGTGCCCGGGTTCAGCGCGTGGTAGCGGCGGCCGCGGGAGTCCACGCCGTGGATCGTCTCGTGGTAGCCGCGCACCGCGCGGGCGGTCTCGGCCGCGCGCGGCCCGTCGTAGACCACGCCGCCGATCGGGTAGAGCGAGCGGAACAACCGCTCCCACCGCTCGGCGAAGAACCGCGAGTGCTCCTCCACCCCCGCGCCGAGTTCCGGGTGCATGTTCTGCAGCGATCCCGCCCACAGTGCCATGAGCAGGGTCCGCCAGTCGCCGAAGTACTTCCACGTCAGGGAATCGGGGCCCAGGGGCTGCGGTGCCATGATCCGAACGCTACAATTGACAACACCTGTAGTCAATTGTGAGGGCGGATGGCGGAGAAGACCTGGGCGGGCACCACCCTGAGCGACCGCCGGGCGGCCCGGCGCGCCCAGCTGCTCGACGCCGGGCTGGACCTGCTCGGCACCGAGGGCAGCGCGGCGGTCACGGTGCGCGCGGTGTGCCGGCACGCGAAGCTCACCGAGCGGTACTTCTACGAGAGCTTCGCCGACCGGGAGGAACTGGTGGTCGCGGTCTACGAGCAGGTCGCCGCCGAGGCCCACAGCGCCATCGCCGGCGCGGTGCCGGACAGCCGCCGTGACCCGGCCCAGCGGGCCGAGGCGGCGGTCACCGCGTTCGTCGAGCTGATGCTGGACGATCCACGCAAGGGCCGGGTCCTGCTGCTGGCCCCGATCACCGACCCGGCCCTGTCCGCACGCGGGATGGCGCTGCTGCCCGCCTTCGCCGGCCTGATCCGCGAGCAGCTGCCCGCGCGCATGGACGCGCTGGAGAAGCAGCTGACCGCGATCGGCCTCGTCGGCGCGCTGACCCACCTGTTCACCGCCTACCTGTCCGGCACCCCCGAGATGCCCCGGGAGCGCCTGGTCGAGCACTGCGTGCGCCTGCTGGTGCGGTCGTCCTAAGCGGACTCGCGCTCCGCCACCAGCTGCAACGCGATGTCGATGATCATGTCCTCCTGACCGCCGACGTAGCGCTTCTCCCCCACGCGGTAGAGGATTTCGTGCGCGGGCACCTGGTAGCGCTCCGCGGCGCGCTCGGCGTGCAGCAGGAAGCTGGAGTACACCCCGGCGAAGCCCTGCACGATCGACGACCGGTCCATCACCGGCAGCCGCGTGATGAACGGCTTCACCACGTTCTCCGCGGCGTCCATCAGCACGTCCTTGTCCACACCGGTCGCGACGCCGAGCCGTTCGAACACCGCGGCCAGCACCTCGGTCGGCGAGTTGCCCGCGCCCGCGCCGAGCGCGACGAGCGAACCGTCGATCTGCTTCGCGCCCGCCCGGTGGGCGAGCACCGAGTTCGCGACGCCGAAGCTCAGGTTCTGGTGGCCGTGGTAGCCCACCTGCGCCGCGTCGCCGAACTCCGCGACCAGCGCGGCCACCCGGTCGGCGGCCTCCTCCAGGATCAGCGCCCCGGCCGAGTCGACGACGTACACGCACTGGCAACCCGCGTCGACCATGATCCGGCCCTGCTTCGCCAGCGTCTCCGGCGTGGCCATGTGCGACAGCATGAGGAACCCGACGGTCTCCAGCCCGAGTCTGCGCGCCTCGGTGAAGTGCTGGATGGACACGTCCGCTTCGGTGCAGTGCGTGGCGATCCGCACCGCGCCCGCGCCGAGGTCGGCGGCGGCCTCCAGATCGGCGACCGTGCCGAGGCCGGGCAGCAGCAGCACCGCGATCTTGGCCTGCTTGGCCTCCTCGACGGCCGCGGCGATCAGCTTCCGCTCGTCCACCAGAGAGAAGCCGTAGTTGAAGGTCGACCCGCCGAGCCCGTCGCCGTGGGTCACCTCGATCAGCGAGATCCCGGCCGCGTCGAGCGCGCGCACGGTGTCCCGCACGTTCTCCTCGGTGAACTGGTGGGCCATGGCGTGGCTGCCGTCGCGCAGGCTCGTGTCGACGAGCCGCACCTCCCGCTCGGTCATGCCGGCACCTCCTGCGTCCGGTTCGCGGCCAGCAGCTCGCCGACGCGGGCGGCAGCGGCGGTCATGATGTCCAGGTTCCCGGCATAGGGCGGCAGGTAGTCGCCGTTGCCGGCGACCTCCAGGAACACCGCCACCCTGGCGCGGCCCTGCCAGCCGGGCCGCGGGTCGTCGAACTGCGGCGCCGCCTTGAGCGTGTAGCCGGGCACGTACTCCTGCACGTCGGCGACCATCCGCTCGATGGAGGCGGTGATCGCGTCGCGGTCGGCGTCCGGCGAGATCGCGCAGAACACCGTGTCGCGCATGATGAGCGGCGGTTCGACCGGATTGATGATGATGATCGCCTTGCCCCTCGCGGCGCCGCCGACGATCTCCAGCCCGCGCGCGGTGGTCTGGGTGAACTCGTCGATGTTGGCGCGCGTGCCCGGACCCGCCGACCGCGACGACACCGACGCGACGATCTCGGCGTAGGGCACCTCGGTGACCCGCGCGACGGCGTGCACGATCGGGATCGTGGCCTGGCCGCCGCAGGTGATCATGTTGAAGTTCGCGGCGCCCAGCTGGTCCGGCAGGTCCACCGCGGGGCAGGTGAACGGGCCGACGGCGGCCGGGGTCAGGTCGACGGCCTGGATGCCGGCCTCGGCGTAGCGCGGCGCGTTGGCCAGGTGGGCCTTGGCGGACGTGGCCTCGAAGACGATGTCCGGCAGCTCGTCACGGGACAGCAGCCAGTCCACGCCCTCGGCCGAGGTCTCCACGCCCAGCGCGGCCGCGCGCTTCAGGCCGTCCGATGCCGGGTCCACCCCGACCATGTACGCGACCTCGATGTGCTCGCTGCGCCGCAGCTTGACGAGCAGATCGGTGCCGATGTTGCCGGGTCCGACGATCGCGGCCCGTGCCTTCCGGGTGCTCATGCGCCCTCCTTCCGGGGTCGGCTCCACGGTGCGCCCCGGAGTGCGGCACACTCAACGCATGTGTGCCGCTGAGCGGGACGACGGGATGACCGCCGCCAGGATCGCCGCGCTGCTCGGCGCGTTCCGGCCGGGCGATCAGGCGCTGGGCGCGTCCGAACTCGCGCGCCGCACCGGCCTGCCGAAGTCGTCGGTGCACCGGCTGACCGGGCACCTGGTCACGCAGGGACTGCTGGAACGGGACGGCACCGCGGTGCGGCTCGGGCTGCGGCTGTTCGAGATCGGGCAGCTCGCCGGCCGCGAACGCGGGCTCGTCGACGCCGCCCGCCCCTACCTGGCCGATCTGCGGGAAGCCACGCGCAACACGGTGCACCTGGCGGTGCTGGAGGGCACCGAGGTGGTGTACCTCGACATCGTGCGCGGCCCGGACGCGCCGGCTCTGCCCTCGCGCATCGGCGGCCGTTTCCCCGCGCACGCCACCGCGGTGGGCAAGGCGATCCTGGCGCACTCCCCCGCGTCCGTGCTGGACACCGTGCTGGCGGCGGGCCTGACCAGGGTCGGCCCGCGCACGATCACCGCGCCCGGGCTGCTGCGGCGGCAGCTGACCAGGATCCGCGACGAGGGGGTCGCCTACGAGCGGGAGGAATCCGGGGTGGGCGTAACCTGTGCAGCCAGTCCAGTGCTCGGCGCGACCGGCCGGGCACGGGCCGCGATTTCGATCTCGGGCTGGAGCAACCGGGTCCGGGTCGAGCGCGTCTCTCCAGCGGTGCGCACGGCGGCTCTCGCTTTGTCGCGAGCCTTGCCGTAGGGTCTCGCGCACCAGCGGGGATGATCGACATGTACGGTCCCGTGGCGCTCGCCGGGCCACGGGGATGTTAGGGAGGATTGGCGTGACCACCGCGACCACCCAGGTAGACGACCTTCGGCTCGTGGCTGCACCGACCGCCGTCAGCTGCGCCGAGATGTTCGTCCGTTTCGCCCTCCTGGAGTGGAAACTGCGGCCACTGGCCGACGACGCGGCGACCGTCATCCGGCACCTGGTGCGGTCCTCGGTGGAAGGGGCGGACCGGCGATCGCCCCGCTTCCTGACCGTCCGGTTGCGCCTGCACCGCGACGTCGTGGTCGTCGAACTCGACGACGACCGCCCCGGCGAACCCCCCGAGCTGCCCGGCTGGACCATCAACACCGTCGCCCTGCCCGGCGGGCACCGCACGGCGTGGTGCGAGCTGCCGCTGCCGGCCGGCCTGACCGGGGCCCTCCCGACGCGCTCCCCGCACCGCATGCCCAGCCCGGCGACCGAGTACCCGGCCGAGGAGCCGTTGCCGGAGCCGGACTTCCTGGACTCGCAGATCCTGCAGCGCGTGCTGCACGGGCTCAACGGCTCCTCGCGATAGCGCTTTCCGGCGCCCGGCTCAGGCCAGGCCGCGCACCGCCTGGGCCGGTGGCCGGTCCCCGGCGATCGTCGCCACCATCTCCAGCACGCGGCGCGTCTGCTGGACCTCGTGCACCCGGAACACCTGCGCACCGTCCCTGGCCGCGAGCGCGGTGGCGGCCAGGGTGCCGTCCAGCCGTTCCGTGACGTCCGCGCCGAGGGTCTCCCCCACGAAGTCCTTGTTGGACAGTGCCATGAGGACCGGCCAGCCGGTCGCGGTCAGTTCGCTCGCGTGCCGCAGCAGGGCGAGGCTGTGCCAGGTGTTCTTGCCGAAGTCGTGCGTCGGGTCGATCAGGACCCCGCCGCGGGGCACGCCGAGCGCCACGACCTCCTCGGCCCGGCGGGTGATCTCCTCGATCACCTGGCCGACGACGTCCTCGTAGCGGACGCGGAACGGGCGCGTGCGCGGCACCGCTCCCCCGGTGTGCGAGCACACGTACCCGGCGCCGAACTCGGCCGCGACCTCGGCCAGCCGCGGGTCGGCGCCCGCCCAGGTGTCGTTGAGCAGGTCCGCCCCGGCCTCGCAGGCCAGCCGTCCGACCTCGTGCCGCCAGGTGTCCACGCTGATCACCAGGTCCGGGTGCCGCCGCCGGATCTCCGCGACGAACGGCACCACCCGGCGGGTCTCCTCGTCGACCCCGACGTCGCTGCCGGGGCCGGCCTTGACCCCGCCGATGTCCACGATGTCCGCGCCCTCCGCGACGGCGCGGTCGACCGCCGCCAGCGCGTCCGGGTCCGCGAAGGACGCGCCCCGGTCGTAGAACGAGTCGGGTGTGCGGTTCACGATCGCCATCACGAGCGCGCGGTCGGCGACGACGCGCCGCCCGCGGAAGACCAAGTCGACTGCCACGAGTTCATCATGCCTGCCGTGGCGGGGGCGCGATAACGCGCGTTATGCCCTAAGTTGCTTCCAGGAGAGCGAAGGGGGTGCGCGGCGGATGGCCACCCGACACGGCCAGGGCGACAGCCACAGCAGGGAACGCTTCCTGCAGGCCGCGCTGACGGTTCTCCTCAAGCAGGGCGTTTCCGGGCTGACGGTGCGCAGCGTCGCCGAGGCGGCCGGCACGTCGACGATCGGGGTCTACACGCGTTTCGGCGGCCGCAACGGCGTTCTGGACGCCTTGTACGAGCGCACTTTCGAGATGCTGCACGAGGAGTTCCGGGCGGTGCCGCCGGTTTCCGGCGATCCGGCGGCGGGGATCCTCGCGCTGGCCCGCGCCTACCGACGGTTCGCGCTGGACAGCCCGGCGCGGTACGCGTTCATGTTCGAGCAGTCGGTGCCCGGGTTCGACCCGGACCCGGACCTGCGGGCGTTCGCGCAGCGCAGCAGCTTCGACCTGCTCGTGGACCGGGTGGCGCCGGTGACGCCGCCCGGCCGCGACCCGAACGTCACCGGATACCTGATCTGGACCACGATGCACGGGCTGGTGAGCGTCGAGCTGACGCACCGCGCGCGCAACCCGCCGCCGAAGTGGTTCATCGAGACCACCGACGACGCCTACGACGAGGTGTTCGGCTCCGGCATCCGCGCGATGATCAACGGGCTGGACCTCGAACTCGCCTGAGCCACTCCCGCACCCCTCCGCCCCCGCGACGCGACACCCCCGCACGAAGGGACACCGCGCCCCCGCACGCATCGAAGCGCCGACCCGAGTCACTCCCGCGGCGTCGGCCTCGGGCCGCGGCCGCCACTCGGCCCCGGGAACGACCGTGGCCCCCGGTCCAAGCAGGACCGGGGGCCACGGATCAGTCACTCAGCCGGGAGGGCTCACGCACCGCCCGAGAGCTTCTCGCGCAGAGCCGCGAGCTGCTCGTCGCTGGCGAGGGTGCCGCCGCTGCGCGGCTCCGAGCCGCCGCCGGTCGAGCTGTAGTTCTGCTCGCCGCCGCCGACCGGACCACCGGTGGCCTCCTCGGCCGCCGCCTGGGCGCTGGCCTCGGCAGCCTTGGCGATCTGCCGCATGTGGGCCTCGTAGCGGGCGTGCGCCTCGGCGTACTGGCGCTCCCACTCCTCACGCTGCTTGTCGTAGCCTTCCTGCCACTCCTGCGTGTCGGGGTCGAAGCCCTCGGGGTAGATGTAGTTGCCCTGGTCGTCGTACTCGGCGGCCATGCCGTACTGCGTCGGGTCGAACTCGGTGTCGGTGGTGAAGCCCTCGTTGGCCTGCTTCAGCGACAGCGAGATCCGGCGGCGCTCCAGGTCGATGTCGATGACCTTGACCATGACCTCGGTGCCGACCTGCACGACCTGCTCCGGGATCTCCACGTGGCGCTCGGCCAGCTCGGAGATGTGCACCAGGCCCTCGATGCCCTCCTCGACGCGGACGAACGCGCCGAACGGGACGAGCTTGGTGACCTTGCCCGGCACGATCTGGCCGATCGCGTGGGTGCGGGCGAACTGGCGCCACGGGTCTTCCTGGGTCGCCTTCAGCGACAGGGACACGCGCTCGCGGTCCATGTCGACGTCCAGCACCTCGACGGTGACCTCCTGGCCGACCTCGACGACCTCGGACGGGTGGTCGATGTGCTTCCAGGACAGCTCCGAGACGTGCACCAGACCGTCGACGCCGCCGAGGTCGACGAACGCGCCGAAGTTGACGATCGAGGACACGACGCCCTTGCGGACCTGGCCCTTGGCGAGCGCGTTGAGGAACTCGCTGCGGACCTCGGACTGGGTCTGCTCGAGGTAGGCCCGGCGGGACAGGACCACGTTGTTGCGGTTCTTGTCCAGCTCGATGATCTTCGCCTCGAGCTCGCGGCCGACGTAGGGCTGCAGGTCGCGCACGCGGCGCATCTCCACCAGGGAGGCGGGCAGGAAGCCCCGCAGGCCGATGTCGAGGATCAGGCCGCCCTTGACGACCTCGATGACGGTGCCCTTGACGGGCTCATCCTTCTCCTTGAGCTCCTCGATCGTGCCCCAGGCGCGCTCGTACTGGGCGCGCTTCTTGGACAGGATCAGCCGGCCTTCCTTGTCCTCCTTCTGGAGAACGAGGGCCTCGACCTCGTCACCGACGCTGACGACCTCGCCGGGATCGACATCGTGCTTGATGGACAGCTCACGCGAGGGGATGACGCCCTCGGTCTTGTAACCGATGTCGAGCAGCACCTCGTCGCGGTCGACCTTGACGATGGTGCCCTCAACGATATCGCCGTCGTTGAAGTACTTGATCGTCTTGTCGATCGCGGCGAGGAAGTCTTCCTCCGACCCGATGTCGTTGACGGCGACCTGGGCGGCGCCGGACGTCGGGGCGGTGGTGGTGTCGGTGGTCATTAGGTGGGTTGCTCCGGTTGGTTTACGGCTCGAGTAGGTTTGCAGTTTGCGCGCGCGGTGAGCGTGCGACGGCAACCATGAGCAAACGTTCACAACGGAACGGCCGCGGAGCATCACCGCCGACGGTGCGCGACCCGGAACCCGGCTCAGCTCTGCCGAGTGGAAGGTAGCGCGAACCCACTGCGCTAGAGATATCGTACGCGGCCGCCCACGCGCGGCACAAACAGGGTCGCCCGCACGGACGCGGCGGGGCTGACCGGTGAGAATACCGGTGTGACGACGGCGGCAGACGACAACGGCGGCGACCTCGACCCGGACCGGCACGCCCGCGCCGAACACCGGCTCGGCACGGTCGGCGTGGCGCACCGGCAGGTGACCGCGGACGAGGCGACGGCGGCCAACCTGGCCTGGTGGGACGCCGACGCCGACGACTACCAGGCGGCCCACGGCGGCTTCCTCGGCGACGCGGACTTCGTGTGGTGCCCGGAGGGCGTGCGGGAGGCCGACGCCCGGCTGCTCGGCGACGTGCGCGGCCGCCGCGTGGCCGAGATCGGGTGCGGCCAGGCGGCGTGCTCGCGCTGGCTGGCCACCGCGGGCGCGCACCCGGTCGGGCTCGACCTGTCGGCCGGGATGCTCCGGCACGCCCGCGCGGGCGCGGCGCGCACCGGGATCGAGGTCCCCCTGGTCCAGGCGACGGCCGAGCGGCTGCCGCTGGCGGACGGCAGCGTCGACGTGGCCTGCTCGGCCTTCGGCGCGCTTCCCTTCGTGGCCTCGATCGAGACCGTGTTCGCCGAGGTGCGCCGGGTGCTGCGGCCGGGCGGGCCGTGGGTGTTCGCGGTGACCCACCCGATCCGGTGGATCTTCCCGGACGACCCGGGGCCCGCCGGGCTGACCGCGAGCCAGCCGTACTTCGACCGCACCCCCTACGTGGAGGTCGACGGGGACGGGAAGGCGACCTACGTCGAGTACCACCGCACGGTGGGCGACTACGTGCGGGCGCTGGCCGCCACCGGGTTCGCGCTCGAGGACCTGATCGAGCCGGAGTGGCCGGCCGGGCACACCCGGGTGTGGGGCCAGTGGAGCCCGTTGCGGGGCAAGCTCTTCCCGGGCACGGCGATCTTCCGGGCGCGCGCGTGCCCGTGAGCGCGGCGCTGCTGTCCGCGCAGCGGGCCCGGTTCAGCGCGCTGGACCCGCTGCTGCCGCCCGCCGCACCGCCGCCGGAGGGCGAGGTGCTGACCGCGGCGACCGCGGACGGCACCCGCGTCACCGGGGTGGTCCAGGTCCAGCGGCACCAGCCGGGCGCGTTCGACCTGCTGTGGTCGGCCGCGCAGGTTTGGCAGCTGTTCCCGTGCGTCGGGGACACCGGGACCGCGGGCATGGACGCGCTGCTGCGGGCCTGGCGGCGCCGGATGGACCGCGAGTCGCCCGGCGCGGACTCGTCGTGCACGGTGACCTGGCCGAGCCGGGACGCCGAGGCGGTGCGCGCGTTCCTCGACCACGGCCTGGTCCCGCTGTCCGTGCTCGCCGTGCGCACCGGCCCGCCGGTGGAGCACCCGCCCCCGCCGGGGGTGACGATCCGCCGCGCGCGGCCGGAGGACCTCGAGGAGGTCGTGGCGCTGTCGCTGGTCACGTTCCGCTACTCCAGCCTGGTCGCGGGGCCGTGGCGGCCGGGGACCGCGGAGCTGATCATCCCGCGGCTGGAGCGCAACCTCGCCGCGGACGCGCCGGTCTGGCTCGCCGAACGGGACGGTGTCGCCGTCGCGCTGGCCGACTGCGGCTGGGTCGAGTCGGCGCCCGGGTCGTGGGCCGCCGAGTTGCTGCCCGCCGGGCAGTGGGGTTACGTCAACAACGTGGCGACCAGCGAGCACGCGCGCGGCGAAGGCATCGGCAGGGCGCTGCTGAGCCGGGTGCATCGCGAGTTCGCCGACCTCGGCGCCCGCGCGACCTACCTCTACTACAACCCGGCCAACCCGCTGTCCTCGGTGTTCTGGCCGCGCCAGGGGTACCGGCCGCTGTGGTCGTACTGGGAGGTCCGGCCGGCGTCCGCGCTGCGCTGACCCCCGAGTTGCGGGCTCCAGGGGACGGGCGTAGCTTTTGAACTGACCAGTCAGTTCAAAAGAGGGGGATCCTGTGCGGGTGCACGCCGACCGGGTCACCGTCGAAGGTCCGCACGGCACGGTGCTGCCGCCGACCTCGCTCACCGTCGCCGAGGGCGAACTCGTCTTCGCGCACGGCGAGCCGGGCGCCGGGGTGACCGCGTTCGGTCTCGCCCTGACCGGGCGGATGCGGCCGACGACCGGGCTCGTGACGCTCGACGGCAAGGCGGACGCCGCGGAGCTGCGCCGCGTCAGCGCGGTGGTGGACGCGCCGGAGATCACCGCGCCGGAGGGCTCGCTGCCGGTGCGGATGGTCGTCGCCGAGGAGCTGTCGATCGGGAAGCTGCCCGCGGGCAAGGACGCCGTCGCGCGGTGGCTGTCCGAGCACGACCTCGCCGGGCGCGCGGAGGTGCGGTTCGAGCACCTGTCCCCCGCCGAGCGCACCCGGCTGCTCACCGCGCTGGCCGCGGCGCGGCCCGGGGTGCGGCTGATCGTGCTGGACACCCCCGACCGGCACACCAGCGACGTCGGGACCTGGGCGGACCTCGCCCGCGACCACGCCGAGCGCGGCTTCGCAGTCGTCGTGCTGACCGCGACCGCTCCGCCCGGGGTGCTGCCCGCTCCCCCGGCGCTGCTCGGCCACACCGAACAGCCCGAACCCGAACTCGTGCAAGGAGATCCGCAGTGACCGGCCTCCGGCTCGCCGCCGGGGAACTGCGCCGCCTGACCTCCGGCAAGCTGCCCAAGCTCGCCGTGGCCGCGCTGGTGCTCGTCCCCCTGCTGTACGCGTCGTTCTACCTCTACGCCAACTTCGACCCCTACGGCCGCCTCGGCAAGCTCCCCGCGGCGATCGTGAACGAGGACGCGGGCTCCGCCGACCGCAACGTCGGCGACGAGGTCACCTCCTCGGTGGTCGGGTCGGGCACGTTCCAGTGGCACGAGGTCTCCGCGGCCGAGGCCGACGCCGGGGTGCGCGACGACCGCTACGCGTTCACGATCACGATCCCGCGCGACTTCTCCGCCGCGCTGCTCTCCAGCGGGAACTTCACCCCGCAGCGCGCCACGATCCAGCTGACCACGAACGACGCGAACAACTACCTCTCGCACACCATCGCCAACCAGGTCGCCGAGCAGATCCGCGACACGATCGCGGAGAAGGTGGGCAGCGAGGCCGCGAACCGGTTCCTGATGGGCTTTTCGACCATCTACCAGCAGACCCAGCAGGCCGCGACCGGCGCCACCCAGCTCGCCGACGGCGCGAACCGCCTGCTGTCCGGCCAGCGGCAGCTCGCGGACGGGGCGCAGCAGCTGGCCACCGGCAGCGCCCAGCTGTCGTCCGGGCTGTCCACGCTCCGGTCGAGCACCGCGACCCTGCCGCAGAGCACCCGGCAGCTGGCCGACGGCGCGCAGCAGGTCGCCGACGGCAACAGCCAGGTCGCCGCGGCCGGGTCCACCGTCGCGAGCGGGTCCGCCCAGCTCGTGCGCAACCTCGACGACGTGAACAACCAGCTCACCGACCGGCTGCGCGCGGCCGGGCTGTCCGAGGCCGACATCGAGCGGGTGCAGGGCGTGCTGGGCGATCTGCGGGCCCCGGTCGACCAGGCCAACGCGAAGGTCCAGCAGACGTCGTCCCAGCTGAACCAGCTCGCCGATGGGGCACGGCAGGTCGCGGCCGGCGCCGCCACGCTCGCGAACTCCGCGCCCGCGCTGTCCGGCGGGATCGCGCAGGCGGCCGACGGCGCGAGCACGCTCTCGGCCGGCGCGAATCAGCTCAACGACGGTGAGAAGGCCGCGTTGTCCGGCTCGCAGGAGCTGGCAACCGGCGCCGGGCAGCTCCGGGACGGCCTGAACAACGGGCTGCAGCAGATCCCCAACCCCAGCGACCCGACGCGGACCGCGACGGCGGACACGATCGCCGACCCGGTCGCGGTCAACTCGGTCGGCGTCGCCTCCGCGGGCACCTACGGCGCCGGGCTGGCCCCGTTCTTCCTCGCCCTGGCCACCTGGATCGGCGCGTTCGTGCTGTTCCTGCTGATCCGGCCGCTGTCGTCGCGGGCGATCGCGGCGGGCACCGCGCCGCTGCGGGTCGCGCTCGGCGGGTGGCTGCCCTCGGCGCTGCTGGGCATCGCGCAGGTCGTGGTGTTGTTCGCCGCCGTGACCTGGTTCGTCGGCATCCACATCGCGCACCCGGTGGGCGCGCTGGCGTTCGCGATCCTGGCGTCGCTTACGTTCACCGCGATCGTGCACGCGCTCAACGCGTTCTTCGGCGCCGTCGGCAAGTTCCTCGGGCTGGTGCTGCTGGTGCTCCAGTTGGTCAGCGCGGGCGGCACGTTCCCGTGGCAGACCCTGCCGGACGCGCTGTACCCGCTGCACGTCGTGCTGCCGATGGGGTACGTGGTCGACGGGCTGCGGCACCTGCTCTACACCGGCGCGTCGCTGCGGAACCTGCTGGACATCGGGGTGCTGGTCGCCTACCTGGCAGGCGCTCTCGCGGTGTCGGCGCTGGCGGCGCGTAGGCAACGGGTGTGGACGGTGTCCAAGCTGCAGCCGGAGCTGTCGCTGTGAGCCCGCGCGGCGAAAGCACCAAGCAGAAGCTGTTCGAGGCGACGCTGCGGCTGGCCACGGAGAAGGGGCTGCCCGGGCTGACGGTGGACGAGATCGCGGCGGCGGCCGGGGTCGCGAAGGGCACCGTGTACTACAACTTCGGCAGCAAGGACGGGCTGATCGACGCGCTGCTGCGCTACGGCGTCGGTCAGCTCGCCGAGCGGCTGCGGGCGCACGCCTCCGAGCCGGACCCGGTGGCCGCGCTGGAGTCCCTGGTGGACACCGGGCTGGAGTTCATCGCGGGGCACCGCGGGTTCTCGCAGATCCTGGTCAGCGAGCTGTGGCGGACGCCGGGCCAGTGGCAGGAGACGCTGTCGCTGCTGCGCGAGGACATCGTCTCCATCGTGAAGGAGCAGCTGCAGCGGGTGGCCGACGCCGGCCGCCTGCCGCCGGGGATCGAGGTGCCGACCGCGGCGGCCGGGCTGTTCGGCACGCTGCTGGTCGTCGCGCTGGACTGGCAGGTGTTCCAGCCACAGCGCTCCCGCGCCGAGGTGCGCGAGGGCATCATGCTCCTCGTGCGGGGTGTGGCCCGCGCAGATTAGTTCCCGCTGGTTGTCGATTCCGGGGCCGCTCGTTCGCCGTCAGGGCGCGGGCGTCACCAGGGCGCCCCCGAGGAGAGGATCGACATGCGGAAACTGGTGGTCACGGCGTTCGTGACGGCCGACGGCGTGATGCAGGCGCCGGGCGGCCCGGACGAGGACCGCGACGGCGGCTTCGCCCACGGCGGCTGGGCGGTGCCGTTCATCGGCGAGCGGGTGCTGGAGCTGATGCTCGAGTTCACCCGCGGGGCAGGCGCGCTGCTGCTCGGCCGGAAGACCTACGAGGAGTTCGCCGCCACGTGGCCGCCGGCCGACGACCCGTTCGGCGACGTGGTGAACGGCCTGCCGAAGTTCGTCGCCTCGCGGACGCTGAGCGAGGTGGGCTGGCACAACTGCACGCTGCTGCGCGGGGACGCCGCCGAGGCGGTGGCCGAGCTCAAGCGTGGCGAGGGCGGGGACATCCAGGTCCACGGCAGCAGTGAACTGGTGCAGACGCTCCTGGCCCACGACCTGGCCGACGAGTTCCAGCTGCTGGTGTTCCCGGTGCTGACCGGGCCGGGGAAACGGCTCTTCGGCGACGGGACGACCGCGGGCGGGCTGGAGCTGACCCACTCGGAGCGGCTGCCGCGGGGCGGGCTGCTCCACCGTTACCGGCGCGCGGGCGGGCTCGAATGTGGTGCGATGGGCCCGGAAACGGGCAACTGGTGAGCGGGGACGAGACGATGCCGCAGTACGCGATCCTGATCTACGAGAAGGAACTTCCCGGCGGCGTGGCCGACATCCCGCCGGAGGTCATGGAGGCCAACCTGGCCGTCGGGCCGAAGATCGAGGCCATGGGGGCGCGGGTGGTGCACGAGCAGGGACTGCAGCCGGTGGCGCGGGCCCGCACGATCCACCAGGGCGGCGCGGTGACCGACGGCCCGTTCCTGGAGAGCAAGGAGGTCATCGCCGGGTTCTTCGTGGTCGAGGCCGCCGACCTCGACCAGGCGGTGGCCATCGGGAAGCTGCTGCCGATCATGGACGGGGCGGTCGAGGTGCGGCCGTTGATGGAGGTGTGACCGGGGTCCGGGACGCCGTCGCCGTCGCGCACCGCCGCGAGTGGGCCAGGGTGCTCGCCGCGACGGTGCGCGTCACGCGTGATCTCGACCTGGCGGAGGAATGCGTCCAGGACGCCTACGCCGCCGCGCTCGACTCGTGGGCCCGCGACGGCGTCCCGGACCGCCCGGCCGCGTGGCTGACGACCGCGGCGCGGCACAACGCGCTGGACGCCCTGCGGCGCGCGGCGACGCTGCGCGCGAAGCTGCCGTTGCTGGTCGAGGCCGCGCCGGACGGCCCGGTCGCCGACGACCCGCTGCGGCTGGTGTTCCTGTGCTGCCACCCGGCGTTGTCGCCCGAGGCCCAGGTGGCGCTGACGTTGCGGCTGGTGTGCGGCGTGCCGACCCCGGACGTCGCGGCCGCGTTCCTGGTGCCCCCGGCGACGATGGCGGCCCGGATCACGCGGGCGAAGAAGAAGATCGCGGCGGCGCGGATCCCGTTCCGCATGCCCGCGCCGGCCGAGCTGCCGGAGCGGCTGGACGCGGTGCTGACCACGATCCACCTGCTGTTCACGACCGGGCACACGGCGCCGTCGGGCGAGTCGCTGATGCGGGTGTCGTGCGCCGAGCGGGCACTGGAACTGGCGCGGCTGCTGCGGGAGCTGGTGCCGGACTCGCGAGAGGTGCGCGGGTTGCTGGCGTTGCTGCTGGCGGGACACGCGCGCCGGGCCACGCGCACGGACGCGTCGGGGCGGCTCCTGCTGCTGTCCGAACAGGACCGTTCCCGCTGGGACCGCGGCGCGCTGGCGGAGGCGGACGAGCTGGTGGTGTCGGCCCTGCGGGGCGGCCCGCCAGGACGGTTCGCGCTGCAGGCGGCGATCGCGATGCTGCACGCGAGCGCACCGTCGTACTCGGAGACGGACTGGCCGCAGATCCTGGTGCTGTACGACGAACTGGCGAAGGTGTGGCCGTCCCCGGTGGTGGCGCTGAACCGGACGGTGGCGGTGGCGATGGTGGACGGCCCGGCGCAGGCCCTGGCCGAGGTGACGGAGCTGGAAGACGACCGCCGGTTGTCCGGGTACCGGTACCTGCCCGCGATCAAGGCCGATCTGCTGCGGCGATTAGGCCGGTTCCCCGAGGCCGCCGGGTGTTATGCGGAAGCACTGCGCCTGACGGAGAACGAAGCCGAACGCGCGTTCCTGGCGAACCGCCTCGCCGAGATGCGGGAAAGGGACGCCCCGGGTTGACGCGCCGCGCTCGGCGGCCCACCGCCGGGGCGCTCCCCTGGGCATGCGGTCCCGGCGGGCGCCGAGCAAACGGCCCAACGGACCAGCGGCCACACCTGCCCGTCATCAAGACCGATCCCCGCCCGACATAGGCCCGCTATCAAGGCAGGTCGCGCCGGGCATGGGGAGCCTCCGGGGCCGGCGGCCGGAGCTGCCTGCCGCGGGGCTCAGCGCACCATGGGCCGCAGCTGGCCGATCTGGTGCGTGGACGTCGCGTGGCCGTCCAGGGCCCGGCGCACCGCTTCGAGCACTCCCTCGCCGATCTCGGCCTGCGCCAATGACCGGTGGGCGTCGTAGCCGGAGACCGTGCCCAGTTGCACCACCTGGGTCGGGTGCAGCGGCAGCAGCGGGTCGGGCGGCTCGGCCGCCCCGGTGCCGCTGAGGCCGCCCCGCACCTCCACCACCGGCGCGCCGTCGGCGAGCAGGGACTCCACCGCGCCCATCACCGACCGCCGGTACTGCTCGTGGATCCACGCGACCAGCAGGTCCGCCTGCCCGCGCAGGGCCAGCTCCGCCTTCGCTGCGAGCTCCCGCGGCCGGTCCCAGTGCGCCTCGACCCAGATCGCCTTCCCACCGCCCCACGGGCGGATCGTGCCGTCGCGGAAGGGCCGGTGCCCCGGCGGCCGCATCGACCGCCGGGCCGCCTCCCCCGGCCGCACCTCGCAGTCGAGCGGGTGGTACCGCCGGGACGGCAGCACCACGTGCCAGCCCTCCCGCGTCAGGACTTCGGCGAGCCCGGCCAGCATCCCCGTACCCGCCAGGATCAGCGCTTTCCGGCCAGCCATGACCCCACGCTACCTGCTGCTCCCGGCACGGGCAGCCTCGCGACGTGGCGTTCTCCCGCCCGCAACGCGCCGGACACATTTCCACGGCGAAGCGCCCGATCCGGCCGGAAACCGGCGAAGATCAGCCCCAGTCCTTGCCCGGGTCGAACGCGTGCGGCTGGGTGAGGCTGAACCAGTTGCCGGAGTCGTCGCGGAACACGGCCTCGATCCCGTACGGCCGTTCGGCAGGCTCCTGCAGGAACGTGACCCCGCGGGCGGCCAGTTCGGCGTGCGTCCCGCGGCAGTCGGCGGTCTTCCACACGCCCCCGCCGAGCGCGCCCTTGGCCACCAGTTCCCGGATCTGCTTCTCGGTCTCCGCGTCGTGCTGCGGGGGCCCCGGCTTCATGAGGATGAAGTCGAGGTCCGGCTGGCCGGCCGGGCCGACCGTGAGCCAGCGGAACTCGCCGATCCGCAGATCCTGCCGCACCTCGAAGCCCAGCTTCTCGGTGTAGAACGCCTTCGCCGAGTCCTGGTCCAGCACGTAGACGCTGGAGTGGGACAGCCCCTTGATCATCGCGAACCTCCTGTGGTCGATGGGAGGAACGCTACTGACCTGGGGCGTCCCCGGGCTTCTCCGAATGTGCTGTTCCCGCCGTCGGCCGCGTCCACATCATCAGGTAGCACCCGGGCACCGGCGGCGGGGCGTCCGAGCGCACCCGCGTCCGGTACTCGCTCGGCGAGGAGCCGGTGATCTCGGCGAAGCGGCGGCTGAACGTGCCGAGGCTGGTGAACCCGACGGCCAGGCACACCTCGGTGACGGTCAGGTTCACCGACCGCAACAGGTCTTGCGCCCGCTCGATGCGCCGCCGCGTCAGGTAGGCCTTCGGGCTCTCCCCGTACGCGGCGGCGAACGAGCGCATGAAGTGGTAGCGCGAACAGCAGGCGACGGCGGCGAGCGCGTCCACGTCGAGGGGTTCGGCGTAGTGCGCGTCCATCCAGTCCTTGGCGCGGCGCACCTGCGCCACCACCGCCGCCCGGTCCGTCATGCCGTCAGTGCGCCGCCTCGTTCCAGGACCGGCCGAACCCGACCGACACCTCCAGCGGGACGGCCAACTCGTACGCCGCGCCCATCTCCCGCCGCACCAGCTCCTCGACCTGGTCGCGCTCGCCCTCGCTGACCTCGACGATCAGTTCGTCGTGCACCTGCAGCAGCACCCGCGACCGCAGGCCGGCCTCGGCGATCGCGCGGTGCACGCCGATCATCGCGACCTTGATGATGTCGGCGGCGCTGCCCTGGATCGGCGCGTTGAGCGCCATCCGCTCGGCCATCTCGCGCCGCTGCCGGTTGTCGCTGTTGAGGTCGGGCAGGTAGCGGCGGCGGCCGAAGATCGTCTCGGTGTAGCCGACCTTGCCCGCCTCGACCACGACGCTGTGCAGGTAGTCGCGCACCCCGCCGAACCGGGCGAAGTACTCGTCCATCAGCCCGCGGGCCTCCTCGGTGGAGATCCGCAGCTGCTGCGACAGGCCGTAGGCCGACAGCCCGTAGGCCAGGCCGTAGTTCATCGCCTTGATCTTCGCCCGCTGCGGCCCGGTGACCTCGGCCGGGTCGACGCCGAACACGCGCGCCGCGGTGGCGGCGTGGAAGTCGAACCCGGACTGGAACGCCTCGATCAGCGCCGCGTCCTCGGACAGGTGCGCCATGATCCGCATCTCGATCTGGCTGTAGTCCGCGGTGAGCAGCTCCGCGTACCCGTCGCCGACGACGAACGCGTCGCGGATGCGGCGGCCCTCCTCGGTGCGGATCGGGATGTTCTGCAGGTTCGGATCCACAGAGGACAGCCGGCCGGTGGCCGCGATGGTCTGGTGCAGCGTGGTGTGGATCCGGCCGTCGTCGGCGACCGACTTGAGCAGGCCCTCGACGGTGCTCTTGAGCCGGGTGGCGTCGCGGTGCTCCAGCAGGTGCTGCAGGAACGGGTGCTCGGTCTTCTCGTACAGCGTCTGCAGCGCCTCGGCGTCGGTGGTGTAGCCGGTCTTGGTGCGCTTGGTCTTCGGCATGCCCAGCTCGTCGAACAGCACCACCTGCAGCTGCTTGGGCGAGCCGAGGTTGACCTGCTTGCCGATCACGCCGTAGGCGGCCTCGGCGGCCTGCTTCACTCGGGCGCCGTAGTGCGCCTCCAGCGCGGTCAGCTGCTCGATGTCGACGGCCACGCCCGCGGCCTCGACCTCGGCGATGACCTGCAACAACGGCAGCTCGATGTCGCCGAGCAGCTTGGTGCCGCTGATCTTCTCCAGCTCGCCGGACAGGGCGCCGGCCAGCTCGGCGACCGCGCTGGCGCGGACCAGCTCGCCCTGCACCAGCTTCTGGTCGCCGTCGTCGCCGTCGAGCAGGGACAGCTGGCCGTCGCCGGAGTCGCTGTCGTTGCGCAGCTCGCGCTGCAGGTACCGCAGCACCAGGTCGTCCAGCTCGAACGACCGCTGCCCCGGCCGGACCAGGTACGCGGCCAGCTCGGTGTCCATCGCCAGGCCGGCGAGCTTCCAGCCGCGCGCCCGCAACGCGTGCAGCGGCACCTTCAGCGCGTGCCCGGCCTTGGCGATCGCCGGGTCGGCCAGCCACGCGGCAAGCGCCTGTTCGTCGGCCTCGTCCAGGGCGGTGACGTCGACGTACCCGGCCTCCCCGCCCGGCGCGGCCAGGCTGATCGACTGGATGTCGGACCGCACCGAGGAACCGGTGGTGCGGAAGGACAGGCCCACGGTCTGGCCTGCCTTGGTGTGCTTCGACAGCCACGCCGCGAGACCGCCGGAGGGCACCGCGGCGCCCTCCACCTCGAACCCGGACTCGGCCTCCGGCTCGGCGCTGGACAGCGTCTGGAACAGCCGGTCGCGCAGCACCCGGAACTCGAGCTCGTCGAACAGCCGGTGGACCGCGTCCCGGTCCCACGGCTTGAGCGCGAGGTCGCCCGGCGTGGCGTCCAGCGGCACGTCCCGCACCAGCTCGGTGAGCTGGCGGTTGAGCGTCACCGAGCTCAGGTGGGCGCGCAGCGCGTCCCCGACCTTGCCCTTGACCTCGTCGACCCGGTCGATCAGCGCGTCCAGCGACCCGAACTGCTGGATCCACTTGGTGGCGGTCTTCTCCCCGACGCCCGGGATGCCCGGCAGGTTGTCCGACGGGTCGCCGCGCAGCGCCGCGAAGTCCGGGTACTGCGAGGGCGTGAGCCCGTACTTCTCCGCGACCCCGGCCGGGTCGTAGCGGACCAGGTCGGACACGCCCTTGCGCGGGTACAGCACCGTCGTCGAGTCGTCCACCAGCTGCAGCGCGTCGCGGTCGCCGGTGCAGATCAGGACCTGGTAGCCCTCGGCCGTCGCCTGCGTGGTGAGCGTGGCGATGATGTCGTCGGCCTCGTAGTTCTCCTTGGTCAGCACCGGGATGCCGAGCACCCCGAGCACGTCCTTGACCAGGTCGACCTGCCCCTTGAACTCGTCCGGCGTCGACGTCCGGGTCGCCTTGTAGTCGGCGAAGGTGGCCGAGCGGAACGTCTGCCGCGACACGTCGAACGCCACCGCGAGGTGCGTGGGCTGCTCGTCGCGCAGCAGGTTGATGAGCATCGAGGTGAACCCGAACACCGCGTTGGTGACCTGGCCGGTGGAGGTCTTGAACCGGTCGGCAGGCACGGCGAAGAAGGCGCGGTAGGCCATCGAGTGGCCGTCGATCAGCAACAGCCGCGGCCGTCCTTCCGCGGGCGCCGTCGCTGTGGTGTTGGCTACTGGCTGGTTCTGGCTGGGGCTCACGGGTGCGAGTCTAGGGTGGGGCACCGACAGAACCGCGCGAGCGGTCGTTCCGCCCTGCCGTCGTCTCACCGAGGAGTCACCCGCGTTGACCGAGAACCTCTCCGAAGCCATCCGCGAGCAGCTCGCGGGCATCGATCCGCGCGTCGCGGAGCAGCAGCTCAACAACAAGCTCGGCATCGAGTTCGTCGAGCTCACGGCGGAGCGGGTGGTCGGCACGATGCCCGTCGAGGGCAACCTGCAGCCCTACGGCCTCCTGCACGGCGGCGCGAACGCCGTGCTCGCGGAGGCGCTGGGCTCGACCGTGGCAGCGCTCAACGCGGGGGCGGACAAGGCCACGCTCGGGTTCGAGCTGTCCTGCACCCACCACCGTGCCGCGCGGGAAGGCCTGGTCACCGGCGTGGCGACGCCGCTGCACGTCGGCCGGGGCACCATCACCGCCGAGATCGTGCTGACCGACGACCAGGGCCGCCGCACCTGCACCGCGCGCCTGTCCTGCCTGGTGCGCGACGCCGCCCCCGGCAGCCGCTGACAATCACGAAGAAGGGCCCCGGCGCACGAGCGCCGGGGCCCTTCTCGTTCCAGGTCCACCCGATCAGGCGACGCCCAGGTAGGCCTCCTTGATCGCGGAGTCCGCCAGCAGCTCGGTGCCGGTGCCGGTCTTGGTGATCCGGCCGGTCTCCAGCACGTACGCGCGGTGGGCGCGGGACAGCGCCTGCTGCGCGTTCTGCTCCACCAGCAGCACGGTGGTGCCCTGCTTGTTGATCTCCGTGACGATCCGGAAGATCTGCTGGATGAACTGCGGCGCGAGTCCCATCGAGGGCTCGTCGAGCAGCAGCAGCCGCGGCTTGGCCATCAGCGCCCGGCCCATCGCCAGCATCTGCTGCTCACCGCCGGACAGCGTGCCGCCGGCCTGGTTGCGCCGCTCCGCCAGCCGCGGGAACAGGTCGAACACGCGGTCCAGGTCGGGCTGCAGGTTCTTCCGGTCCTTGCGCGCGTAGGCGCCCATGTCCAGGTTCTCCGCGACCGTCATCCCCGGGAACACCCCGCGCCCCTCGGGCACCTGCGAGATGCCGCGGACGACCCGCAGGTCGGCGCGCAACTTCGTGATGTCCTCGCCGGCGAAGGTGATCCGGCCCGCCGACAGCGGGCGGATGCCGGAGATGGCGCGCATCGTGGTGCTCTTGCCCGCGCCGTTCGCGCCGATGAGGGCGACGACCTCGCCCTCGTCGACCCGCAGCGTCAGCTCCGAGACCGCCTGGATCCGTCCGTAGTGGACGGAGACCCCGTCAAGCTCAAGCAGCGTCATCGTCAGGCACTCCCAGGTAGGCGGCGATCACAGCGGGGTTCTCCCTGATCTCGGCCGGCAGTCCTTCGGCGATCTTCTTGCCGAATTCCAGTACGACGATCCGGTCGGTCACGCCCATGACGAGCTTCATGTCGTGCTCGATGAGCAGGACGGTGAAGCCGTCGTCGCGGATCTTCCGGATCAGCCCCATGAGCTCTTCCTTCTCCGCCGGGTTGAACCCGGCGGCAGGCTCGTCGAGGCACAGCAGCTTCGGCTCGGTGGCCATCGCCCGCGCGATCTCCAGGCGGCGCTGGTAGCCGTATGGGAGGTTCTTGGCCTTGTCCGCGGCCCGGTCGGCGATGCCGACGAACTCCAGCAGCGCCATCGCCCGCTCGACCGCCGTCTTCTCCTCGCGGTGGTGCCGCGGCAGCCGCAGCAGCGCGCCGACGACACTGGTCTTGTGGCGGGCGTCGGTGCCGACCACCACGTTCTCCAGCGCGGTCATCTCGCCGAAGAGCCGGATGTTCTGGAAGGTGCGGGCGATGCCGCGCTGGGTGATCTGGTGGCGGTTGGCCTTGCCCAGCGGCTTGTCCTCCAGCAGCACCTGCCCCGACGTGGGCCGGTAGACCCCGGTCATCGCGTTGAAGCAGGTGGTCTTGCCCGCGCCGTTGGGCCCGATCAGGCCCAGGATCTCGCCGCGGCGGATGCCGAAGGACACCGAGTCCAGCGCGGTCAGTCCGCCGAACTTCAGCGTCACGTCCCGCATCTCCAGCAGGGTCTCGCCGACCTCGACCTTGATGTCGCGGTCGACGGCGACCGCCTCGGCGACCTCGGCCTCGTGCTCGGCGAGCTGCTCCGGGGTCATCCGGGCGACCTCGGCGACCAGGCCGCCCTCGACCGGGGTCTCCTCGCTGGGGTGGCTCATCGGGGACCTCCCGTCGTGTCGGCGGCCAGCGCGCTCTCCCCGCTGATCTGCTCACCGCGGCCGAGCAGCCGCTGGTAGGCCTGCCGTCCCCGGGCCAGCAACCGCTGGCGGGCGCCGAGCAGGCCCTGCGGGCGGAAGATCATCAGGATGATCAGCGCGATGCCGAAGATGAGGTAGTTGTACTCGGCCAGCTGCACGAACCGCAGCGGCAGGTACGCCACCACGGCCGCGCCGAGCAGCACGCCCACCTTGTTGCCCGCGCCGCCGAGCACCACCGCGGCCAGGAACAGCATCGAGGTGATGACGTCGAACGACTGGTTGTTCACGAACCCGAGCTTGCCCGCGTAGAGCGCGCCGGACAGGCCGCCGATCGCGGCGCCGATGACGAACGCCCAGATCTTGAACTTGAACACCGGGACGCCCATGATCTCGGCGACGTCCTCGTCCTCGCGGATCGACACCCAGGCGCGGCCGACCCGGCTGCGTTCCAGGTTCCCGACCAGCAGCAGGACCGCGATGATGATCGTGACCGTCAGCCAGTACCAGGCGGTGGCGTTGGCGAAGAACGGCGTGCCGTTCGCGTCGGTGCCGACCCGCTCGAAACCGGACTGGCCGCGCAGCGGGTCGACGTTGTCCGCCACCAGGCGGATGATCTCGCCGAACCCGAGCGTGACGATCGCCAGGTAGTCACCGCGCAGCCGCAGGGTCGGGGTGCCCAGGATGATCCCGAAGATCATCGTGACCACCATCGCCAGCGGCAGCGTCCACAGGTAGGGCAGGTGGTGCAGGCTCGAGTTCGGGCTGGTGAACAGCGCCGCGACGTAGGCGCCGACGGCGAAGAACCCGACGTAGCCCAGGTCCAGCAGGCCGGCCTGGCCGACCACCACGTTGAGCCCGATCGCGACCAGCGCGTAGCGGGCCACGTCGAACATCGCGGTCGGGAAGTCGGTGCCGGTCGTCGCGATCAGCGGCGGGTTGAGCACCGGCAGGAAGTAGATCAGCACCACGACCGGGATGAGGAACGCCCACTGGGCCGGCCGGGACAGGTTGTTCCACTGCTCGCGGATGGAGCGGCGCTTCGAGGGCGCGCTCACGGTCTGGGTCGTCATACGCGTGCCTTCCCGAGGGACTCGCCGAGGATGCCGGTGGGACGGAACATCAGGACGACGATCAGCACGACGAACGCCACGATGTCCTTCCACTCGCCGCCGAACAGCGACTGGCCGTAGTTCTCCACGAGACCGAGCAGGAACCCGCCGAGCAGCGCGCCCCGCAGGTTGCCGATCCCGCCGAGCACCGCGGCGGTGAACGCCTTGATGCCGAGCAGGAAGCCACCGTTGTAGATGGCGCCCTGCGGGATCCGCATCATGTAGAACAGCGCGGCGGCGCCGGCGAGCAGCCCGCCGACCAGGAACGTGATGACGATGACCCGTTCCTTGTTGACGCCCATCAGCGTCGCCGTGTCCGGGTCCTGGGCCACCGCGCGGATGCCGCGGCCCAGCCGGGTCCGATTCACGAAGTAGTCGGCCACGAACCACAGCAGCACGGCGGCCACGAACAGGATGACGTGGATGTTGGTGACCGTGGCGCCGAAGAGCTTGAACAGCGGTTCCGGCTGCAGCAGCCGGATCTGGGGCTGCTGGTTGAGGCCGAAGATCAGGCGCAGGGTCTGCTGGATGGCGAACGAGGCGCCGATCGCGGTGATCAGGAAGACCAGGCGCGGCGCGTTGCGCTTTCTCAGCGGACGATAGGCCACGCGTTCCAGCAGCACCGCGGTGCCGCCGGAGACCGCCATCGCGGCGAGGCAGGCGATGGCGAGGAAGAGGATGATCTCGAAGACCGAGAGGACCGGCGTGGCGCCGGACCGGAAACCGAGGCCGTAGAACGTCAGCCAGGTCGCGAACGCGCCGACGACGAAGACCTCGGAGTGCGCGAAGTTGATGAGCTTGAGCACGCCGTAGACGAGCGTGTAGCCCAGCGCCACCAGTGCGTAGATGCCGCCGAGCGCGAGGCCGTCGACGGTGTTGTTCCAGAACTGCTCCGCCAGGCCGGCCACGTCGAAGGAGATCCATGGCTCGGACTGCGCGAGGAATGGGGTCATCGCGGGGTGCAAGGGTTCACTCTATTCCCGGGTATGGATCGGGCATGCACGCGACGATCGGCCGCGTGCATGCCCGATAGGTCAGGTCGTTAGCTGATCTGGCCGTTGTTGACGATCTTTCCGTTCTCGACGCGGTAGCTCCAGACCGGGGTGTCCGAGAGCTCGCCCTTGTCGTTCCACTTGAACTTCTTCGTCAAGCCCTGACCGTCGTAGTTCTTGACGTAGTTCAGCATCGCCGCGCGGTCCTTGATGCCGCTGTCGATACCCTTGAGCAGAATGGTGGTGACGTCGTAACCCTCGGGCGAGTAGGTGCCCGGGTCGGCGCCCTCGACCGACTTGAACGCCGCGGTGAAGTCCTTGAAGTTGTCCTCCGGGACGCACGGGCAGGTGAAGTAGGCGTTGGTCGCACCGCCGCCGGCGCCCTTGAGGAACTCGTTGTCCTTCACACCGTCCGGCCCGACGAACTTGGCGGTGACGCCCTTGTCGTTCAGCTGCTGCGCGAACGGGCCGGCCTCGGGGTAGTAGCCGGAGTAGAAGATGGCGTCCGGGTTCTCGGTGGAGATCTTGTTGACCACCGCGGAGAAGTCGGTCTGGCCGGTCTTCACCTTGTCGGTGCAGGAGGCCTTGGAGCCGAGCGCCTGCTTGACGGCGTTGGACAGGCCGATGCCGTACTCGGAGTCGTCCTCGATCACGCAGACCTTGTTGGCCTTGAGCGTGTCGGTGAGGAACTTGGCCGCGGCCGGGCCCTGGACCGAGTCGTTGCCCATGCCGCGGAAGAAGGTCTTCCAGCCGTTGTCGGCCAGCGCCGGGTTGGTCGCCGACGGGCTGATTGTGACCAGGCCGGCCTGGTTGAACAGGTTGCCCGCGGCCTTCGACTCACCGGAGAAGGGCAGGCCGACGACGCCGATGATGTCGGCCTCGTTGATGACCTGGGTGACGATGCCCGGGGCCTTGTCCGGCTTGCCCTCGGTGTCGAACTGCTTCAGCGTGACCTGGCAGTTCGGGTTGGCCTCGTTGTGCTGCTTCACCGCGAGGTCGGCGCCGCGAAGGATGTTCTGGCCGAGCGCCGCGCTGGCGCCGTTGATGGTGCCCGCGTACGCGATCGAGACTCCCGAGCACACCGCCTTGCCGTCGCCGCGCGGGTTGGCCGCGTCGGCCGCCTGCGAAGGCGCCGCCGCCGAGCCCGTGGTGTTGCCCGACGTGCTCCCCTCGTCACGCGCCGCGCACGCACCCAGCGCCAGCGTTGCTGCCGCCGCCAGCACGAGAACTCGCGTGAGTCGTGCTCCTGACACTCGTTCCTCCAATATCCAGCCGGCCGCGGACTGCGGCCGTCCCGGGATGGGACCTATCGGGCGCTGAACGTAGCCGCCCGGTGAGGTCAAGCACAGCGGTACGCGCTGTCTTGTTTCCACATCGTGACGGGGGTCACTATAGTTCACGCATGATTTACACCCGGTTGCCGCATTGCAACAACCGGGTGATAACAACCAGTGACCTTTTGCTCAGATGAGCAGCGCCGTCACGCCCTCATTGGAGTGATGTCGGAGCGTTTGACCTCCCACGCGATCGCGCGGGGTTACTTCTGACCGATACTCTCGACGACCGCCTGGGCGACGGCCTTCATGGTCGTGCGCCGGTCCATGGCGGTGCGCTGGATCCACCGGAACGCGTCCGGCTCGGTCAGCCCCTGGTGGGTCATCAGCAGGCCCTTGGCCCGGTCGATGACCTTGCGGGTCTCCAGCCGGTCGGACAGGCTGGCGACCTCGGCCTCCAGTGCCTGCATCTCCGAGAACCGGCTCACGGCCAGCTCGATCGCGGGAACGAGGTCCCGCTTGTTGAACGGCTTGACCAGGTACGCCATCGTGCCCGCGTCGCGGGCGCGCTCGACCAGCTCGCGCTGGCTGAACGCGGTCAGGATGACCACGGGGGCGATGCGGTCGGTGGTGATCTGGGACGCCGCCTCGATGCCGTCCAGCTTGGGCATCTTGACGTCCAGGATCACCAGGTCGGGCTTGAGCTCGGCTGCCAGCTTGATGGCCTCTTCGCCGTCGCCCGCCTCGCCGACCACCTGGTATCCCTCTTCGCGCAACATCTCGACGAGGTCAAGCCGGATCAGTGCTTCGTCTTCGGCGACGAGCACCCGACGCTGCGGAGCGGTGGCCACACCGCTGGCCTCGGTAGCCTCTTCGGTCACCGGGGTCCTCCTGCGTGCTCGACGGAATGTGGAATGCGGCTAACCGCAGGACGAGCCTACCCGGAACGATCCAGTCGGTGGATGACGCGGACCACGTGGTGAGCATGGTGTTCACCACGTCGTGGCACGGCGTGTCGCGTTGATCGGCTCCCCTGTGACCGGTCGTCACGCAGGGCTACCCCCACTGCCGGGGTGGCAGGCGGGGCGCGTAAAGTCTGGCTGCGCCGCCCCCGTAGCCCAACTGGCAGAGGCAACGGATTCAAAACCCGTCCAGTGTGAGTTCGAATCTCACCGGGGGCACCATCCTTTACATGCGACGCTCGGCCACCGGGAAGCGTGACCGCGAAGGCCCTCGCGGTGTGCGCCGCGCTGGGGTTGGGGCGTCCGGGGACAATGGCGGCATGCGCGAGATCGCCACCAGTGATGGGTCCATCCGGCTCGGTCAGTTCCTCAAGCTCGCCAACGTGGTCGAGTCCGGGTCCGACGCCCGGGCGCTCCTGGAGGACGGGCAGGTCCAGGTCAACGGCGAGGTCGAGGAGCGCCGGGGACGGCAGCTGCGGCGCGGCGACGTCGTGACCGTCGGCGGCGCCGAACTGCGCGTGGGATAGGCGAGCACAGAGCTCGCCGATCCGCGCCGCAGCCGTGGAAGAACAGCACGGCAAGCCCCGCCCGTCCTTGCGGTACCACGGCATCGCGATTCGACCGCTGTCGTCCGCCGTGGTGTCCACTGGGGTGACCTCGACTGAGCCGTTCGCATTGTCGTGCTCGGGAGGGGGACGTCAGGCGGCGGACGAGACGACGACAACGACCTTGCCGCGCACCGCGCCCTCGGCGGCCCGAGCGTGCAGCGCAGGCAGCTCGGCCAGGGGCACCCGCTCGGCGACGTCGACGCGCAGCTCGCCGCGGTCGACCAGCGTCACCAGCGACGCCAGTTGTTCCGCGTCGCTGCGGACGAAGAGGTCGACGCCGCGCACGCCGCGCTCCTCGTCGCTCGGCGCGGGCATCCACACCGTCGTGTTGACCAGGACGCCACCCGGCCGGACCAGGGTGACCAGTGCGGCGAGTGCGTCCGGGTCGACCGGGGCGAGGTTCAGCACGACGTCGACCGGCTCGGTCACCGCGTCCGTCACGCTCGTGGTGGTGTGGTCGATGACCTCGTGCGCGCCGGCGGCCTTGACCGCCTCGCTGCTGCGCCCGCTGGCGGTGGCCACGACATGCGCTCCGGCGCCGCTGGCCAGCTGCACGGCGTAACCGCCGACCGCTCCCCCGGCGCCGTTGATCAGCACGCGCTGCCCGGCCACCACCTTGCCGTGATCGAACAACGCCTGCCGGGCGGTCAGCGCCACCACCGGCATCGCCGCAGCGTCAGCCAGCGGGACACTCTTCGGCGCCGGCGTCAGGACCTCCGCCGGGGCTAGCACGTACTCCGCGGCCGCACCCGGCTTGTCCATCGGCAGGAAACCGATGACCTGGTCGCCGACCGCGAGGCCGTCGACGCCTTCGCCCAGCGCGTCGACCGTGCCGGCGACGTCGAGGCCGGGGGTGTGCGGCAGCCGCACCGGGATGGGCCCCTGCATGAAGCCACCGCGGATGTTGCCGTCGACGGAGTTGAACGACGTCGCCGCCACCCGGACCCGGACCTGCCCGGCCGCGGGAACCGGCAGGTCCACGTCCTCGTAACGCAGGACGCCGGGGTCGCCGTACTCGTGGAAACGCACTGCCTTCATCGGGGTTCTCCCTTTCGATCGTCTTGCTTCGACTTCGAAGCAACTGAAAGCGACGGTACTCCCGCTTCGAATTCGAAGCAAGTGATGTGGCTCACCGGGAGCCGGCGGTCACGGGATCAGCGGCCGTTTCCCGGTCGTCGCGCGCGACTCGATGTCCGCGTGCGCCCGCGCCGCCTCGGCGAGCGGGTAGCGGCCGCCGATCCGCACTGTCAACTCTCCTTTGTGGACCGTCGCGAACAGCTCGGCCGCGTGTTCGACGAGCTCTTCGGCGCGGGCGGATGTGGTCCGGGAGGGTGCCGTAGGTGAGCCGGGTGTGGCGCGCGATCTCGTTCATCGCGATGGTCGGCACGTCGCCGATCAGCGGTCCGCAGAACACCAGCGTGCCGTGTGTGCGGAGCACCTTCAGCTGACCACTACCGCTTTCATCCGAGGACATGCGACTCGATCACGCCGGGTACGTCGCGGCGATCCAGTGGAGCGCCACCACGCCGGGCGAAGCGGAGGCGGGCCTGCGCCTGCTGGCGCGGCTGCGGTACCACTGGTTGTCCGGCGGGCTGCTCGCCGAGGGGCGGATGCGGATCGAGGCCTTGCTCGCGAAAGCTCCCGCGCCCACCGCGGGCCGGGCCGACTGCGTGTGGGCCCTGACGTGGATCTCGCTGCTGCACCCTGTGGGCGGGAGGCGTCGCGCAGTGGCGGCTGGGACGCCTCGACGAGGCCGAACAATCGGCGCGTGCGGTGCTGCGACTGCAGCGTGCTCTGTCCGACGGCATCTGCGTCGCCCTCACCACGCACCTGCTGGCCTGCGTGGCGCACGACCGGCGCCAGGTCGAACGGGCACCCAGCGGCACACTCCGCAGCCGCGGTCTTCCCCGGCGCCGGACAGCCTCCCCGCATCTGGCCCGTTCACGGACCTGCACGCCGTGATCGCGCTCGGGCTGGGCGTCGAACGGGACCTGTCCAAGGTGGACGGCGTGACGCAGGCCCTGACCAAGCGGGAACTCGAGGTGGCCGCCCTCGTCGAGAACGGCCTGTCGAACCGGGAGATCGCGCAGCGGCTGGTCATCGCGAAACGCACCGCGGACGGGCGCGGTCACCGGGCCGATCCCGCCCGGCTGGACGCGGCGGTATCGGCCGCGGGGCGACTC
The DNA here is from genome assembly GCF_050958625.1 of Amycolatopsis sp. 3B14. Taxonomy (NCBI): domain Bacteria; kingdom Bacillati; phylum Actinomycetota; class Actinomycetes; order Pseudonocardiales; family Pseudonocardiaceae; genus Amycolatopsis; species Amycolatopsis sp. 3B14. The sequence goes on along the minus strand of NZ_JBHZEN010000003.1, from coordinate 74,639 downwards.
CGGGGGCCCCGCACGGCGACGTAGGCGGCCAGCACCGCCATGACGGCCGCGCCCGCCCACATCGCGTGCTGCCAACCGGCCACAAAGGACTCCCGGGCGGCGTGGACGATCTGCGCGGCGTGCGAGCCGGTGCCGGCCGAGACCTCGATCGCGTTGGCGACGCCTTCCCTGGCGACGTCCGCCGCCTCCCCGGGCACACCGGACAGCATGCCGTCGATCGAACCGCGGTAGCCGGCGGACAGGAGCGCGCCCAAAAGGGCGACACCCAGCGCGGTTCCGAACTCGCGGGTGATGTCGTTGAGCGCGGAGGCGACCCCCTGCTTGTCCCGCGACAACGAGCCGGTGACGGCCTCCGTGGACGGCGTCATCGCCAGCCCCATGCCGAGGCCCATGGCGACCAGCCCCGGCAGGATCGACAGGTAGCCGCCCGCCACCGAGACGAACAGCCCCATGGACACCAGTCCCACGCCGGCCAGCGCGACGCCGGTGGTCATCGTCGCGCGGGAGCCGATGCGCCCGGCCAGCCTGGCCGCGAGACCGGAAGCCAGCATCATCGACACCGCCATGGGCATCAGGGCCGCCGTCGACACCAGTCCGGACCACCCGAGCACGGCCTGGAAGAACGGGAACAGCACCACTGCGATACCGGCCTGGACACCGAAGACCACGAGCAACGTGAGCGAACCGCCCATCAGGCCGCGTTCGGCGAACATCCGCACGTCCAGCAGCGCAGCGTCGCGGTGGCGCAGTTCCCAGACCACGAAACCGACGCCGGCGACGAGGCCGGCGGCGACGCTGATCACCGTCGCGGGGGCGGTCCAGCCGCGGACGGGTCCCTCTTGCAGCACGAAGATGAGGCCGACGACGGCGACGGCGGACAGCAGCGCGCCGACCGTGTCGAAGGGGTGAGCCGAGCGCTCGCGGGAGTTGGGCACCGACCTCACCGTCGTCACGAGCGCCACGACGATCAGCGCGGCAGGGAGCGCGAACAGCCAGCGCCAGTCGGCGACGTCGACCAGCAGCGCGGAAAGGAACATGCCGAGGATGCCACCGCCGCCCGCGACGGCCGTCCACACGCCGATGGCTTTGCCGCGCTGTTCCTCGGGAAAGGTGGAGGTGATGACGGCCAGCGTGATCGGCATGATCATCGCGGCGCCGGCGCCGCTGACCACGCGAGCGGCGATCATGACCTCCGCCGTCGGGGACACTGCCGCCACCACGTTCGCGACGCCGAACAACGCAAGCCCGGCGGTCAGCACAGGCTTGCGGCCCACGCGGTCACCGATCGCGCCGAACGGCAGCAGCAGCGCGGCCAGGGTCAGGGCGTAGACGTTGATGATCCACAGAACCGTGCCGAGCGAGGCTCCGAACTCGACGGCCAGGTGGGTCTGCGCGACACCGAGGCCGGAAACCGAGGCGACGACGGCCATCAACGACGTGGACACGGAGATGAGGATGGTGCGCAGCCGGCGCGCGTCCGGTGTGGCAGCCCCCTGCGCGGGCTGGTTGGTGCTCATGGGTTCCTCTCGGAAGGGCGTGCTAGTTCACGACTGCCGCGAGGGTAAGCACGAGTTGCCGGGCTGGCATATCATCTTGCCTATGAAGCAAGAAGAAGGAGCGCTGGACAGCCTCGTGCGCAAACGGATCCGGGCGCTGCGGGTCGCCCAAGGCCTGTCCCTGGAGGAACTGGCCGCCCGGGTCCACCTGGGACAGTCCTCGCTGAGCCGCATCGAAAACGGTCAGCGCCGCCTCGCGCTGGACCAGCTCGTCGCACTGGCCCGCGCCCTGGACACCACCCTCGACCAGCTGGTCGAGAACACCGTGGACGACGTCGTCATCAGCCCGATGAACCACGGTCCGCACGGGCTGAGCTGGCCGATGAAGGGCGATCCCGGCATGACTGTCATGCGCAGGCGGTTCACCGACCCGCCGCCGGACAACCCCGCCAAGATGCGTGCCCACCCCGGCCGGGAATGGCTCGTCGTGCTGTCCGGCACCGCCACGTTGTTGCTGGGGGACCGCAGCTTCCGCGTCGACACGAACCGCGCCGCCGAGTTCCCGACCATGACGCCGCACGCCATCGGCGCCCGTGGCCGCCCGTGCGAGGTCATGTTCATCTACGACCGCGACGCTCGCCGCGGACATCGCGAAAACGAGACCGACGACGGGAACAACGGCTCATGACGGCGGCGATTTGCGTCCGGGGCATCGCGGGAGCCCACTTCCTTGCGAAATCGGCAACGGAGTGAGCAGACCAGCGCAACGCTCTTATCGTGGCGGCATGACGCGTGCGCATGCCCAGCACCACAGCCACGATCACGACCACCACGACGCGGACAGCGCGCAGGCGGAGATCCTCGAACTGGACGCGGAAGCCCTCGCCGAGCACACCACCGGCATCATCCGGTGGCTGCCCCTGCACGGCAGCCCGCGCCAGATCGTCGACCTCGCCGCGGGCACCGGAGCGGGCACGTTCGCCCTTCTCGGCCAGTTCCCCGAGGCGCATGTCACGGCCGTGGACACCTCGCCCGGCCACTTGCGGCGGCTCAGCGAGAAGGCGTGCGCCCGCGGGGCCGACGGACACGTGCGCACGGTGCTCGCCGACCTCGATGAGGCCAGCTGGCCCGACCTCGGCACCCCGGACCTGGTGTGGGCCTCGGGCTCCGTGCACCACCTGGCGGATCCCGGCCGCGCCCTGCGCGCTGTCCACGACCTGCTCGCGCCCGGCGGCCTGTTCGTCGTGGTCGAGATGGCCGGCCTGCCGCGCTTCCTGCCCGGGACCGCACCCGCCGAGCGGCCCGGCTTGGAGGACCGCGTCCACGCCGCCGGCGACCGGCTCCACGCCCGGCACCTCCCCCACCGCGGCGCGGACTGGGGGCCGGAGCTCACCGCCGCCGGGTTCGTGGTGGAGGGCGAGCTCGCCCTCGACGTGAACATCGAGGGCGCCGGCAACCCGGCGGTCGGCCAGTACGCCCTCCGTGCGCTGCAACGCGTTCGGGGCGCGGTCGCGGCCGAGCTCGACAGCGCGGACCTCGCCGCGCTGGACCGGCTGCTCGACGTCGACGGCCCGCACAGCCTGCTGCGGCGGCACGACCTCGCGGTCCGCACCAGGCGTTCCGTCTGGGCCGCCCGCCGCACCTGAGGACGCTCAGACGAGGGACACGGCGGCGCGAATGCCCGCGACGTACTGCTCCGGGCATTCCCACGCGCCGAAGTGCCCGCCGCGGCGCTCCTCGACCCACGACCGGATGTCGAAGAACCGGGCCGCGAATTCCCGTGGCGCGTTGACGAGGTCCTTGGGAAAGATCGTGAACGCCGTGGGCGCGACGATCGGTCCCGGCCCGGGCCCGGCCTCCGCGTACGGGGTGAACGAGGTGCCGATCGAGCCGGTGACCCAGTACGCCGTGATCCAGGTCAGCAGGTCGTCGCGGGTGAACACCGTGGTGACGTCGCCCCCGCAGTCGGTCCAGGTGCGCAGTTTCTCCAGCAGCCACGCGGCGAGCCCGGCGGGCGAGTCGCCGAGCCCCACCGCGAGGGTGTGCGGCTTGGTCGCCTGCTCCCGCATGTAGCCGCCTTCCTGGCGTTGCCAGCGGTGCCCGGACCGCACGTAGGCCTGCTCGACGGGCGAGAGGTCCGCCGGTGGATCGACCAGGAACCGGTACTGCGACACATCGGTCAGGTGGAGTGCGGCGACTCTGGCCGGGTACGCCGCGGCGAGCACCTCGGCGACATCGCAGCCGACGTCGCCCGCGGACACCACGTACCGGTCGTAACCCAGCTCCGCGAGGGCGGCGGCCACCGTTTCGGCCATCGCCGCGGCCGACATGCCCCCGCGCGCCACCGGGGCGGCGAACGGGAAACCCGGCAGTGCGGGGACGACCACGTTCAGATCCGCCAGGAGTGGCAGGACCTTCTCGAACCGCAGGACCGAGTCCGGCCAGCCGTGCAGCAGGACGACCGGAACGCCGCGAGCCGCTCCGCGCTGGTGGATCAGCCGGAGCCCGCCGGCCAGTGTCCACGGCAGTGCGCGAATCCGTTCTTCGTGCACGCGCCAGTCGTAGTGGTCCGCCCAGTGGGCGACGAGTTCGGCCAGGAAGTCGCCGTCGACACCGCGTTCCCACCCGAATCCCGGGGGGCAGCGCCACCCGGCGGTAGGCCCGTAACCGGGCACGCAGATCCTGCAGCACCGGCGCCGGAACGGCTTCGGGGATCGCATCAGGCATGGAGTTCTCCGTTCTGGGGCGCTCCGGTGTGGACGGACGGGCTCACCTCAGCGAGCCGAAGAAGGCGGTGATGTCGTCGGCCAGCAGATCCGGCTCCTCGTAGGCGGCGAAGTGGCCGCCGCGGGGCATCTCGGTGTAGCGGGTGACGTGGTAGACGCGTTCCACCCAGCTGCGGGGCTGCCGTCCGCCGATGTCGGCGGGGAACAACGCCAGCGCGGTCGGCACCTCGACCCGTTCGACGGGCGGGACCAGCTGGTGGTGGCGCTCGTAGTACGGGCGGAACGAGGTCGAGATCGTGTTGGTGAACCAGTACAACGAGGCCTGCGTGAGGAGGAAGTCGTCACTGAACCGGTTGGCCAGGACGCCGTCGCAGTCGCTCCAGGCGCGGTACTTCTCGAGGATCCAGGCGAGCAGCCCGGACGGGGAATCCGACAGCCCCTGGGCGAGGGTCAGCGGACGGGTCTGCTGCTGGTGCGAGTACCCGCGCTCGGCGACCTCCCATGCGTGCTCGGCCGCCAGGTAGGTCCGTTCCTCCTCGCTCAGCCCGGCCACGTCGTAGCCGGCGGGGTTCGCGGCGTCCTGCAGGTGGAGTCCGATCAGCGCGTCGGGATGCGCCTGCGCCAGCCGGCTCACATCCCCGGCGCCGATGTCGGATCCGTGCGCGCCGTAGCGGTCGAACCCCAGCTCCTCGGTCATGAGCCGATGCCACAGGTCGTGCGTGTGCATGCCCTCGGCGAGCGCCGGGCGTTGCGGAGACAGCCCGAACCCCGGCAGCGACGGGACGACGACGGTGCAGGCGGTCCGCGGGTCGCGCCCGAAACGCGACGGGGCCGACAGCCGCTCCGCCAGGCCGACGAGCTCGAGGAACGAACTGGGCCAGCCGTTGGCCAGCAGGATCGCTCGTGTTCCGCCGTTCTCGGCGCCGAAGTACAGGTAGTGCACGACCGTGCCGCCGATCTCGGCGAACCGGTGTGGCAGGGCGTTGATCGCGGTTTCGTGCTTGCGCCAGTCGTAGGCCGAGGCCCAGTAGCCGGTCAGGCGGCGAAGCTCGTCGCCGTCCGTGCCCGCCGCCCAGGGTTCGGCCGGCCACGGTCGCGCCCACCGGGTGCGGCGCAACCGTTCTCGCAGGTCCTCCAGGTCGGCGTCGGGAACATCGAGCACCGCGCGCGTGCCGGCCATCGCTCTCTCCTTCATCTGCGACACCAGCCAAAGCTAACAGTGGTGTCGCAAACCAGCAACACCACTGTCGTGCGATGATGGTGTCGTGGTGGCGCTGCAGGTGATCGAAGACTTCCTCAACACCGTGGACGAGCGCACGTTCAAGCGGCACGGGGAGAGTCATGTGCCCGGCGAGCGGCTGACCTCTCCGCAGGCCCTCGCGGACTGGCTGACTGCCCGGGGGCTGCCCTTCGGTGACACCCCGCCGCGTGCGTCGGACGTGGCAGCCGCCGTCGCCCTGCGCACGGCGCTCCGGAAGGCGCTCGTCGCTGACACCTCGGCCGCCGCGGCTTTGCATGACCACCCGTTGCGGCTCGCACCGGACCACTCCGGCGGGATGCGCCTCGTCGCGACCTCCGGCCCGGCCTGGCTGAACATCATCGTCGAGACCGTGGCGGGCAGTGTGGCCAGGGGCGAGTGGGCGCGCATCAAGCTTTGCGCCGCACCCGACTGCCGGTGGGCGTTCTACGACGTCTCACGCAACGGCCGTGGCCGCTGGTGCGCGATGGAGGTCTGCGGAAACCGCCACAAGACCCGCACCTACCGCTCGCGCCGCGACCGCGACGCGTGAAGCCGGTCGGCGCCGGCGCGCCGGCGGATCGTCGCGGGGTTCGGCCGGCCCGCGCCGGGACCCCACCCGCGATATGAGCTGCTGAGTTCGGTCCTGGAACCTCAGGAGCTTTCCACGAAGCGCGCGCCCGGCCCGGGCGTGCGGCAGACGTCTTCCGGGGCGAGGTGGCTGTGCCCCGCAGCGCACTCGAGGACGACCTTGACCGGCTCGTTGCAGGGGCTGCCATCGTCGACGGGCCGGTGCCGGACGATGACCGACGGTCCCTCCGGGTCGGCGAGGTACCTGTCGCCCCATTCCAGGAGCGCCACGAGCGTGGGCCGCAACGCCCGGCCCTGCTCGGTGAGCTCGTAGGCGAAACGCTGCCGATCCCCGGGCTCCTGATACGGCACGCGGCGCATCACCCCAGCTGTCACCAAGGTCTCGAGCCGGGTCGCTAGGAGATTTCTGGCGATCCCGAGGCGGGAGTGGAACTCGCCGAACCGGCGCGCGCCGTCCAGCGCTTCCCGAACGATCAACAGCGACCAGCGCTCCCCCACCACCGAGAGGGCGCGCGCCACCGAGCAGTTCACCGGGTCGATCCGCCGCGTCTCCATGGGACGAGTGTACCCATCTGAGTTTACAAGCTGTACTCAGCTCGGCTAGGCTTTCCGACCTGAGTTGAAAAACTAAACTCAAGAAGGAGATCGACCGTGCCCATGCTCGACGTCTACATTCCCGACGGCGCGCTCCAACCGGACGCCGAGGCGGCGCTGCTGAACCGCATCACCGAGATCCTCGTCCGCAACGAGGGATTCGACCCCGCCGACCCGGTGAGCCGTTCCGTCTCCTGGCTCTGGCTGCACCGGCCGGCCGGCGTCTACGTCGGCGGAGAACCCGCGGACGCACCTCGCTACAAGATCGTCCCGTCCGTCCCCGAGGGCCAGCTCGACGAGCAGAAGCGTGCGAGCGTCATCGCCGAGGTCACCGAGGCGATCCTCGACGCGGAGAACGGCGCCTGGCCGCGGGACCCCAGCCGGATCTGGGTGTTCCCCACCGAGATCCCCGAAGGTCACTGGGGCGGCTGGGGCCAGATCAGGCCGCTCGCAGCGATCCTCGCCCGGCTCACCGGCGGCGACACCAAGCGGGCCCGTGCGCTCGCGCGTGAGCGGATCGCTGCCACCCGAGCCGAACACGCCCGCCTGCCCTGAATTCGTCAGCCACCCGGGCAGCTAACGCATGCCGGCGAGCAGCAGCTCCGTCAGGCGGCGGATGGCCACCGGCGCCCGGTCCGGTGGCAGGCCCCGCAGCGACGCGATCGCCATCAACCCCACTCGCACGTCCTCGGGGGCGAGGTCGGGCCGCACGGCGCCGGTGGCCCTGGCGCGGCACACGAGCGCGTCCAGCGCGCGAGTGTGCTCGCGCCGCTCCTCGGCGAACGCCTCCGCCTCCGGGTGCGAGCCGAGCAGGACGTCGTTGAGGCCACGGTCCCGCACCTGACGCTCGCCGAACCGGCGGACGATCGCGCTCAGCGCCCGCCACGGGTCCGGGTCGGCGAGCGCGGTCCGCACGTCCTCGCGGCAGGCGGCGACCTGCTCGGCCAGCACCGCGTCGAGGAGGTCGGGTCGCGCCGGGAAGTGCCGGTACAGCGTCGCGGCCCCGACACCGGCCCGGCGCGCGATCTCGCGCATCGGCAGCCCGATCCCCTCCGCGGCGAACCCACGGCGCGCGACCTCCACGATGCGCCTGCGGTTGCGCTCGCTGTCCGCCCTGGCCTTCCGCGTCAATCCGGCCCCCACGTGTCGCATCTCCGCACGATCCGGAACACCCGTTCCCCTTCAACGCCGACGGTACGCCTGCCGGCCACCGCTTGGGAACGTGCCCGCGGGTACGGCGTCTACTGTGGACTGATCAGCCGGGGCCGATCTTGGCGCGGTGGCCCTCGATCATGACGCGGGCCGCGGCGACCGACTTCGCGACCACCAGTTCGGGCGTGTAGCCGTGCTTGACGAACACGCCGTCGAGCCAGAACATGCCGTAGCCGTGCGCCTGGGTGAACAGCTGCTCCATCAGCTCGAGCGCCTCCTGCGGGCTGTCGCACAAGCGCAGGCACAGCACGAGGAAGTGGTCGGTCAGGGTGCGCGTGTTCTCGTGCAGCTCGGTGTAGCCGGGGCCGTGCAGCCCCTCGGCGTAGATCAGGTTCATGCCGGCACGCCGCCGGATCAGGTACGCGGTGTAGGCGCCCGCCGCCGCGGCGAGCGCGCCGGCCGGGTCGTCCTCGCGCTCGACCGCGGCCCGCACCTCGTCGGCGAGCTGGCAGGCCACGGTGGCGGCGACGGCGGCGAGCAGGCTCTCCCGCTCCGGGAAGTGCCGGTAGGGGGCGCCGGGGCTGACCTTGGCGCGCCGCGCGACTTCGGCGACCGAGAACCCGGCCACGCCGCGCTCGGCGATCAGGTCGAGGGAGACCCGCACGAGCTCGTCGCGCAGGTTGCCGTGGTGGTACTTGCCGCCCATGACCCAGCTCACATCCCCCGGCCGAAATATGTAAGAGCCCTCTTACGTAGGTGATGTATGAGGGCTCTTACAGTATGCCCCGCGACGTCGTTTCCGGGAGGATCCATGACCACGACCACGCACGCTATCGCGGTGCCGTCGCCCGGCGCGCCCCTCGCGCCCACCACCATCGAGCGGCGGGACCTGAGGCCGGACGACGTACTGATCGACATCAAGTTCGCCGGCATCTGCCACAGCGACATCCACCAGGCGAAGGAGGACTGGGGCCAGGCCATCTTCCCGATGGTGCCCGGTCACGAGATCGCCGGTGTCGTCGCCGCTGTCGGCCCCGACGTGACCAAGTACCGGGTCGGCGACCGCGTCGGCGTCGGCTGCATGGTCGACTCGTGCGGCGAGTGCGAGTACTGCCGCGCGGGCACCGAGCAGTTCTGCGTCAAGGGCAACGTCCAGACCTACAACGGGGTCGGCTTCGACGGCGAGAACACCTACGGCGGCTACAGCAGGCAGATCGTCGTCAAGGAAGCCTTCGTCTGCCGCATTCCCGACGGCATCGGCCTCGACGTCGCCGCGCCGCTGCTGTGCGCCGGGATCACCACCTACTCGCCGCTGCGGCGGTGGGGCGCCGGCCCGGGCAAGAAGGTCGCCGTGATCGGCCTCGGCGGGCTCGGCCACATGGCGGTCAAGCTGGCCGCGGCGATGAGCGCGGAGGTCACCGTGCTCAGCCAGAGCCTCAAGAAGCAGGAGGACGGCCTGCGGCTCGGCGCGAAGGACTACTACGCGACCAGCGACGAGGGCACGTTCGAGGCGCTGCGCGGCCGGTTCGACCTGGTCCTGAACACTGTGTCGGCCAAGCTGCCGGTGGACGCGTACCTCGGCCTGCTACGCGTCGGCGGCGCGATGGTCAACGTCGGCGCGCCCGGCGAGCCGCTGTCCTACAACGCGTTCTCCCTGCTCGGCGGCAACAAGGTGCTGGCCGGGTCGATGATCGGCGGGATCGCCGAGACCCAGGAGATGCTCGACTTCTGCGCCGAGCACGGCATCGGCGCCGAGATCGAGACGATCTCCGCCGACCAGGTCAACGAGGCCTACGAGCGCGTCGAGAACAGCGACGTGCGGTACCGCTTCGTCATCGACACCGCCACGATCGGCGCGTGAGCCGGGTGGGGCTGTCCGCCGGCGCGGGCAGCCCCACCTGCTAGTCCGGTGAGCACGCGCCGGAAGTTCACCGGAGCCGAGGAGGATGCGGCGGCGGTCGCGCGCGGCTGGTCCGAAGGCCCGCGCAGGATCAGCACGACCCGGATCACGTGCTCGACGGCCGCCGGCTCCCGGTAGCGCCGGCCCCACGACCGCCGCGCAGCCTCTGCCCCAAAACCCCGGCGCCGGCCGCTGCCGGCGTCCATCGCGTTCGCCGTGGCCGCAAAGCCCCGCGCACCACCGACAACACGCAGACCACGGGCTAGTCCGAAGGCCCGCGCAGCGTCAGCACCACCCGGATCACGTGCTCGACAGCCACCGGCTCCCGGTCGCGCCGACCATCGGCGCCGGGCCGCCGCGCAGGCCCCACCCGAGTTCCCTCCGCGCCGGCGACTGCCGGCTTCCATCGCGGCGGCCGCGCAGCCTCTGCCCCAAAACCCCGGCGCGGGCCGCTGCCGGCGTCCATCGCGTTCGCCGTGGCCGCAAAGCCCCGCGCACCACCGACAACACGCAGACCGCGGGCTAGTCCGAAGGCCCGCGCAGCGTCAGCACCACCCGGATCACGTGCTCGACAGCCGCCGCGAACATGGCGCCCCGCAGTTCGCCCCGTTCGGCGAGGTTGCGCGACGCGAACTCGAGCACGGCGTCCGGCCCCGCCTTGCGCACCACCAGTTCGGCGATCTCCTCCAGGTCGAGGTCCGGGTGGTCCAGCCGCGTGAGGGCGACCTCCACCAGCAGTTCCTCGTCCGTCACGCCGACCCGCCGCACGCTTCGCACACTACTTGCGCACCGACGTGGTGTCACTCGTCAGCGGCCGCCCGCCCGCGTCGGCGGGGACGAGCGGCGGGACGACCTCGCCGCGGTCGTCGACCAGCACCGAATGCCGTTCACCGGTCGCGTAGGCGTGGCGCTCGCCCCACTGCCGGAGCGTGACGATCACCGGGAACAGGTCCTTGCCAGCCGGGGTGAGCGCGTACACCTTCCGCCTGCCCGACGGCGCCTCGACCTGGGTGATCAGGCCGTGCGCGGCGAGCTTGCGGAGCCGGTCGGCGAGGATGTTGCGGGCGATGCCGGTGCGCTGCTGGAAATCGGTGAACGAGCGGGCGCCGTCCATCGCGTCCCGGATGATCAGCAGGCTCCACCGGTCCCCGACCACGTCCGCCGCCCGCGCGACCGGGCACTCCGGGTCCGTCCACACGCCGCCCTCCAATGAGTTGCGTAATGAAACCATTCTGCCCTAACCTCCGAAGAGTTGCAATTTGAAACCAAATTGGAGGCACGGGTGGGGCGCGGAACGAGGCTGCTGCTGGCGGCGGTGTGCGGGGTGGCGGTCGCCGGGGTGTACGCCGGGCAGCCGGTGCTCGTCCAGATGGGGCAGGACCTCGGCGTCGCCCGCGATTCGGCCGGCTGGCTGGTGGCCGCCGCGCAGCTGGGGTACCTGGCCGGGCTGGTGCTGCTGGTGCCGCTCGGCGACATGCTCGACCGCAGGCGGCTGATCGCCACGCACCTGGGGCTGGTGGCCGCCGGACTGGCGGTCACCGCGACCGCGCCTGCCGCGTGGCTGGCGTTCGCCGGTCTCGTCCTGGCCGGTGCGTTCGCGGTGGTCGTGCAGACCGCGGTCGCGTTCGCCGCGGCGATCTCCCCGCCCGGCGAGCGCGGCCGGAACCTCGGCGTCGTCACCTCCGGCGTGGTGGCCGGCATCCTCGGCGCGCGGGTGGTCACCGGGAGCCTGGCGGAGCTGTGGGGCTGGCGGAGCAGCTACCTCGCCCTCGCGGTCCTCGCGGCCGCCCTGTGCGTGTTCAGCCTGGTCGCGCTGCCCGCGGACGTCCGGGCCGGCGCGGAACCGTACCGGCGGGTGCTCCGGTCACTGGGCGGGCTGTTCACGCGGCCGGTGTTCCTCGGGCGAGGGCTGATCGCGTTCTTCCTCTTCGCCTCGTTCGGCACGCTGTGGAGCGGGCTGGCGCTGCCGCTGGCCGGCGAGCCGTGGCGGCTGAGCGAGGCGCAGATCGGGCTGTTCGGGATCGCCGGGCTGGCCGGCGCGCTGGGCGCCGCGCGATCCGGCCGCTGGGCCGACGCCGGGCACGGCGCCCGGGTCAGCGGCGTCGCGCTCGCCCTCCTGCTCATTTCGTGGGCCGCGATCGGGCAGCTCCGCTGGTCGCTGGTGCTGCTGATCGCCGGGGTGGTCGTGCTCGACTTCGCCGTCCAGGCCGTGCACGTCGGCAACCAGCACGTCCTCACGAGCGCGTTCCCGGACCGGACCAGCAGCGCGATCGGCGGCTACATGGTCTTCTACTCGCTGGGCTCCGCACTCGGCGCCACCGCGACGACCGCCCTGTTCGACGCCGCGGGCTGGACGACCTGCGCCCTCCTGGGTGCGGCGTTCGCCCTGGCCGCGCTCGGCGCCTGGGCGATCAGCGAACGCGGACGTGCGCGCGTTCGCCCCGATGTGCTCGTGCGCGCCACCCGCCGGTGACGATTCACCGGCCGCCGGTGCAAGCCCGGACGGGCGTGCGCCAGAAGCCGGCTCCGCTCACCGAAGCGGCAAACACGTCACCCGCTCCGGCAAACACGCCGCCCGCGGCCGCGTTGGCTCTTCCGGGCGGCGTGTTTGCTCTTCCGGGCGGTGAGTTGGCTGTCGCGAGGCGCTGCGCCGCGGCGTGACGCCGTTCACCCGGCCGTGGGCTGGAACAGCTCGACCAGATTGCCGGCCGGGTCGGTGAGCAGGATCTGCCGCCCGCCCGGTCCGGTGACCGGCTCGCCGACGAAGGACACCCCTTCGGCGCGCAGGCGCTCGATCTCCGCGTCCAGTTCCGGGACCACCAGGTGGATCCGGTTGCCTCCACCATCCATTCCGGACGGTGTGGCCCGCGCGCCGGAGCTCGCCGGGCCGGACAACAGCAGCCGCAGGGGTCCGCGCAGCACGTCGGCGAACGCGGGGGCCGCACTGGTGTTCACCGTGAACCCCAGGTGCCCGGTGTAGAAGTCGACCGCCGCCTGGACGTCGTCGACCAGGTAGCGGACCGAGGCGTGTTCGGTCATCACACTGCTCCTCCGGTCAGGGCCGGCACCAGGTGCCGGACACGGACATCGATCTCCGCGGCCGTCGCGCGGAAACCCTCGTACCCCTCGGGCTCGGGAATGCTCCAGTGCGCCCGCCGCGCCCCCAGCTCCGGGCAGACCTCCCGGGCCTTGTCGCACAACGTGATCACGTGGTCGAACCGGCGCCGCGTCATCGTGCGGACGTCGCGGGGCCTCCCCGAAACCGCCACGCCCAGCTCGCGCATCACGCGCACGGCGGACGGGTGCAGGCGCTCCGCCGGCCGCACCCCGGCGCTCGCCGCCCGCACGCGCCCCTCGGTGTGGTGCCGCAGCAGCGCCTCGGCCATCGGCGACCGCACGCTGTTCCCGGTGCACACGAACAACACGGCGATCCCCCGCCGCACCGGCACCGCGCCCTGGCCCAGCGACGGGTGCAGCGCGGCGCCCGCCGCCGCCAGCCCGTCCCCGCACCGGCGCAGGTCGAGGTGGTAGTAGCTGTCCCGGCCGTCGAACGTGCTGCGCGCCGCGGTCACCAGGCCGGCCTCGCGCAGCAGCCGCAGGTGGTAGGACACCAGGTTCTGCGGCTCACCGGTCAGCGCGACCAGTTCGCGGACGCGCAGGTCGCCGCCCGCGAGCAGGCCGAGCAGCTGCCACCGCAGCGGGTGGGCGGCGAGCCGGACGAAATCCGGGACCATCCCCCCATGGTGCATCAAACCGCCTTGATACATCAAGCCGGTTTGACGAGTACCGCCCGCTCGATCTCCGCCGCCAGCAACGACGGCGCCTCCAGGTCCACGAAATGCCCGATGCCCTCCAACGGCCGCCACTCCACGTCGCAGCCCGCGTCGCGGAAGCTGTCCCGCGCCACGGCCGACGGCAGCGCCTCGTCCTCCAGCCCCCACACCAGCGTCACCGGCACCGGGATCGGGCGGTCGTAGGTGGCGTACAGCCGCGCGCGGGACAGCGGGAACACCAGTGTCGCGAGGATCGCGCGGTAGTAGTCGATCGGCGGGCCCAGATCGGCGGCCGACCGGAACCGGCCGACCAGCTCGTCCACCAGCGCCCGGTCCATCCGGCCCCGCGAGCCCTCCCGCAGAGTGAACGACAGCCGCAGCCCGGCGCGGCCCAGCCGGGTCGTCAGCAGGAACTCCGGCGCGAACGGCACCTGGAACGGCAGCACCCACGGGATCCGCAGCGGTTGCAGCTCCCGGAACGTCAGCGCGGCCCGCACCAGCGTGCGCGGGTGGGTGCAGTTCACCACGACCAGCCGGCTGATCACCGGCCCGAACCGGTGCGCGAAGATCCACCCCAGCGCGCCGCCCCAATCGTGCGCCACCAGCGCGGGCCGGTCCAGCCCGAGCGCCTCGATGAGCAGCCGGACGTCGTCGGTGAGCGTGAACACGTCGTAGCCCCGCCGCGGCCGGTCGCTGCACGGGTAGCCGCGCAGGTCCGGCGCGTACACCCGCAGGCCGTCCAAGGCAGCCATCGTGGGCCGCCACCCGGCCGCGCCCTCCGGGAACCCGTGCAGCAGCAACACCGGCGGGGCGTCGCGCGGGCCGTCGGCCAGCACGTGGAAGTCCAGCCCGTTCGCGGCGACCCGCAGGTGCTCAACCACGGCCGTCCTCCGGGAAGAACCGCTCCGCGCCCGGTTCCACGTGCTTGACCGCGTTCATGTCCTGCCGCAGCCGGGACAGCTGCTGGTAGACCTCCCGCCGGGCCCGGTTCTGGCTGCCCAGCGGCCGGTGCTCGGCGATGGTGTGCCACGGGTTGATCGACAGGCTGTCCGCCCGGGCGCGCTGCTCCGCCGGGTCGAGTTCCTGCCGGTCCAGTACCAGTGTCGCGACCCGAACCGGCGGTGACAGCCGCTCCGGCCACACGATCGAGGCGTCCTCGACCGGCATCCGCCGCGGCTCGGTCTGCACCTGCAGGCACAGGTCGAACCCGGCCTGGCGCTGCGCGAGCGTGGCCCGCAGCGCCTCGGACAGGTAGTCGTCGGACGGGTTCCACGGCGCCCGCCCGCGCGCGCCCCGCGGCACGAACCGGTACTGCATCGCCCGGCCCCGGCCGAGCAGGTACGCCGCGCAGCTCCAGTACGGCGTGTCCAGCGGGCTGCTGTGCGTGCGGGCGTAGAGCCCCTGCATCACCAGGTCGGCGAGGTGGCTGTCCCGCGGGTTCACGAAGTACCACAGCGGCGAGTCGTTCCCGATCTGCCGCTGCAGCTTCGCGTTCTCCACCACGTCCGGGGTGGTGAACGTCGGCGCGCTGATGCCGGTGAGGTCCAGCGTGTGCCGCTCGTCGTCGAGCAGCTTCGGCCCCGGCACCCCGACGAGCTTGACGCCGATGCTGAGCACCCCGTTGTCCTTCAGGTCCGGCGGGGCGAACGGCCCGGGGCCGGCGAAGCGCACCCAGGCCGGGTAGGTCGCCGGGCGCGCGAACAGCCCGTGCCGCACCGGGAACGGCAGATCGTCGTGGATCCGCAGGGAGCCGCGCACCACGCCGTAGGTCTTCGTGTTGCCCGCCCGCAGCGCATGCCCGTGCGGGTAGTGCCGGTGCAGGAACCGGCTCATCAGGTCGACGATCTCGTCGGTGGCGGCGGCCTCCCCGGGCAGCGGCGTCTCCTCGGCGGGCACCGGCGAGCCGGGCACCCGGCTGCGGACCAGCGCGGCCTGCACGAGCGCCTGGACCGGCGGCCGGACCACGGCGTCGAAGGCGGGCCGGACCCACGGGTCGACCCGCCGCTCCGCCGCGACCAGCCCGAGCACCGCGTCGTTGAGCAGTTTCAGCCAGTTCATCACGCCGCCAGGTACCGCAGTGCCGCCACGCCGGGCAGGAAGAAGTACGCGCCGCCACGGACCTGCACGAAGGACGGCAACCCGCTGTGCCGCCGCCGCACCGGGGTGGCCTGCTCGGTGAACAGGGCGCCCCGCCCGTTCTTCGGCGCGACCAGCGGGTCGGCGTCGTCGTGCAGGCCGTTGAACACCGGGCTGTTGATCCAGGTGTGCTGCACGAACTCGTACTGCCGGGCCAGGTTGGCGCTCAGGCACAGGAAGTGCAGCCCGTGTTCGTCCGGGCCGGAACCGTCCGCGCCGTCGATCGTGTAGCTGCGGCCGCGGCGCAGCAGCCGGTGCCGGTTGTTGACCGCCACCGACTTCGCCGAGCCCGGGTCGGGGTCGAGCGAGTCGCGTGGGTTCGCGCGGCGCACGTGCGCGCCCAGCGGGCAGGACAGACCGTGCGGATCTTCGGCGTGGTAGGCGAAGTCCTGTTCGGCGAGCGCGGGTTCGTCCCGCTCCGGGGCGAGGACGAGCGGCGCGCCGCTGGGCCACCGGCCCACCATCTTGGCCGCGAGCCGCCGGGCGGGCTGCTCGCCGCCCGCCCGCTCGCGCAGGTGCGCCCAGAACCCGTCGACGTCCTGGCGGAGCTGGCGGAACACCAGGTAGCTGCCGTTGCGGCCGAGGTCGGCGGCGCCGTCGGCGGTGCGCGGCAGCAGGCCGCGCGGATCGGCGTCGGCGGGCAACAGCGGCCGTTCGGTGAGCCGCCCGTAGGCGTTGCGGTAGCCGAGGACGAACTCGCCCAGCTCGACGTCGCCGGGCGCGGCCTCCTCCCCCAGGCCGGACAGCTTCGGCTGGGACAGGCCGTCGCGGAAGCCGAACGGCTCGGTCGGGGTGAGCTCGTCGGTGGGCAGCGCGACGGTCAGGGACAGCCCCTCGCTCTCCCGCTTGATCTGGGCCTCCCGCCGCCGCAGCTCGGTCGCGGTCGCCGCGTACACCAGGACCAGCACGTGCACCGGCGCCGTGGACGGCCCGCCCCACGCCCACCGCCGCGGGTCGGCGTCGCCGGAGTCGCCGAGCAGGCGGCTGCGGTGCTCGGTGGTCATGCCCTCGGCGAAGGGCGCCGAGAACGAGTCGGCGACCGCCGCGGGGACGCCGAGCGCGCGCATCCCGGCGGCGGTGATGGCCACGTTGACCGCGGTCTCGGCCGGCTTGGCCGCCGCCGTGGACACCTGGTCCGCCAGGTTCCGCAGCGTCGCGCGGGCCGCCCGCTCGTCGTTAACCGCGAACAGCAGGAACGTGGCGTGCCGCAGCCCGCCGTAGCCGCGGACGAGCAGGCCCTGGGTGTCGCTGAAGTCGAGGGTCATCACCGGCACCTCACAGCAGGGCCAGCCAGGACCGCGCCGCATCCGCGTCGAGGTCGCGGGTGAGGCCGTCCCGGAGGGCGGAGTTGTCGTCGATGTTGCGGGCCGACAGGTCGCCGTAGGCGGAGTACCAGACGGCGGGCAGCTGGTGGGCGCGCAGGTAGGACTTGAAGGCCTGCTCGTCCCGGGCCCCGCCCCACAGCAGCCACCGCGTGCGCGGGTAGCCGACGCCGTTGCTGAACACCGCGTTGAGCCCGGCGGACAGCTTGTCGATGAAGTCGTCCATGTAGCTTTCCAGGCTGCCGTCGTAGTTGCTGGCGAAGACGAGCCTGCGGCCGCCGTCGAGGTAGACCCACCGGGCGAAGTGGATGGTCCGCACCCCGGCCAGCCCGTCGGTGGCGTAGACGTGCCGGTTGAACCAGTCCAGTCCGAACAGGACGGTGCGCAGGGTGAAGTGCCGCACCGGTCCCGGTTTGACGTAGCCGGTGGCGGTGAACGGGTTCTGCACCCGGGTGTCCTCCTGCTGCGTCAGCTCGGCAAGCCGCTCCCGGGACACGGTCGCGTGTTCGGGCTCGTCGCGCAGCTCCTTGAGGCGGATCAGCGCGGCGAGCGCCGGGACGGCCGGCAGCAGCAGCGGCGCGACCGCGGGGACCGCGACCAGGTGCGCGGCCTCGCGCAGGCGGTGCCCCACCGCGGTGGGGGCCGCGGGCCGCAGCGCCCAGGACAGGTCCGGCTGCTGCGCGACGAAGTCCCGGATCGCGCGGTGCACCGCCACCTCGCCGGTGCCCGTCCACTCCGGTTTCTCGTCGAGGAACTGCTCGATGCGTTCCCGCAGCCGCGCCTCGTCCCGGATCCGCGCGAGGCTCCGCCCGGTGCGGTGCACGTAGGTCGCGGCGGGCGGGATCTCGTGGTCGCGCAGCCACCGCACCCGGCCGCCCGCGGTGCGGGTTTCCGGGTACTCCTCGCACAACCCGAGCAACGCGGACAGCGCGTCGCCGCGGGCGGCGGCGAGGTCGTGCAGGTGGGCCAGCACGGGCGTGTCCAGCTCGGCCATGTAGACCAGCGACTCGCGGCCGTCACCGTCGGGCGGGAGCACGAACACCCGCGCGAAGTGCACCCCGGCCATGTCGCGGAACGGGCCGCCGTCGGAGTCGACGCCCTTGCGCAGCTCGTCCAGCAGTCCGGGCACGTCGCCCTCGTGGCCCTGCCGCAGCGGCGCCCGGATGGTGAGCGGGACCTGGTGCGGCGACGGGCGGGCCGCGGCGCCGGTGCCGGGCCTGCGCAGCAGGAACCAGCCGACCCGGCGTCGCCACAGCCACACCACGCCGAGGTAGAGGTCCTTGGCCACCAGCCGGATCTCGTCCCGCACCCCGCGGGCCACCAGCGAGGTCTTGGAGTAGTCGATGACGACGCACTCCCGGCCGTCCACCCAGCTGTGCCCGGGCGCGACGGCCGCCTTGATCGCGGTCACGCCGACCGGGCCGATGCGGTTCGCCAGGGTCCGGCCCGCGGGATCGAAGACCTTGCCGCGCCAGGCCACCGACCGGGCGAGGGAGGCGACCAGCCGGTTCACCGGCGTGCCCGGCGCGAGCACCGCGGTGCCGTCCATCGGGCCGTGCGGCACCTCGCCGGGCGGGCTGGCCCGGAACAGCCGGTCCAGCTCGTCGTGGGTCGCGCGCAGCAGCGCGGCCTCGTCCACGACGGTCATGTCCGCACCTCCCACGCGGCGAACGCGTTGTCCACCGTCGCGAGCACCGGCCGCAGGCCCGGGTAGTGCCGGGTGAGGACGGTGGCCATCGAGTTGTCCCGGATCCACGCCAGCCCGGCGTCGGAGTAGACCTGGGGCGTGTAGTACTCGGTGAAGAACCGGTCGCTGTTGAGCCGCCGCGAGGCCATCAGGACGAAGATGCGGAACGCCGTGTCGCTGAACGCGAAGCCCTCCGGGCGGCGCTCGGCGAACATGCCGACCGTGAGGTCGACCTGCTCGATGTCCCCGTCGTAGGCGCGGCGGATCTCCTCGGCCCACTCCGGGTCGGCGGTCAGGTCGCGGAAGTCCCGCGCCGGCGGCAGGTGCAGCAGGCGGCGGAACTCGTTGTACCGCGGCACGCCGAGCTCCCGCGAGCGCAGGATGTCGGTGGCCGCCAGGTCCTGCAGGTGCCCGTCCGGGCGCTGGAACTGCTGCAGGTGCTTGGGGAAGTTGTGCAGCGTGACCAGGCCCGGCGGCAGGGTGCCGAAGGAGTACAGCAGGTCGGTCATCGCGATGCTGTTGAGGACCTTGAGCGCGTTGGCGCCGGCGATGTCCGGGAACTCGCAGTCCAGGATCGTGGCGTCGTCGCCGGCGGAGCGCAGGCTCCAGGTGTCGCGCACCAGCGGGTGCATCCGGTACACCGCGACGAACTCCTCGGTCAGCGCGAACGGCACCCCGTAGTGGTCGGTCGCGCCGCCCGGGATCCCGCTGACCACCTCGCTGCCGCTGATGCGGCCGAACAGCCGGTGCACCCGCTCCCCCGCCAGCCCGAACCAGTTGGCCCGCAGCGCGGCCTTCGTGGTCGGGTGGCTGATCACCGCGGGCGTCCACTCCACGGTGTGGATCTTCGCCAGCAGCGCCGAGGTGACCAGGCGGGCGCGCTGGAACAGCTCCTCGTCCGGCCACGACGGGTACTCGGCGTGCAGCCGGTCGCAGATCGCGTTGTGCTCCAACGTGAACAGCGTGCGCAGCATCTCGGTGCCGAGCCAGAAGCCGGGGACCAGCGCGGGATCGCGGGACGGGTCGTCGGGGATCGGCAGCAGGCCGTTGTCGAGCACCCGCAGCTTGCCCTGCTCGCCGCTGCGCAGCCAGCCCTGCTCCTCGCCGGTGACGCCGTAGATCTGCGAGCCGTCCCACCAGTGGGTGAGCACGTTGACGCGGGTCTGGGGCATCGACGCGCCCGCCGGGCGGGTCGGGTCGCCGGGCGTGCGCATGATGCGCATGGGCTTGTCCGGCCACGTGTCGTCGTCGGCCAGCGGCACCACCCACGGGTTCTCCTTCGGGCTGGTGCCGTGGCTGAACCAGTCGCGGATCATGAACTGCAGCCACGCGGCCACCAGCGAGTTCACCGACGTGGCAGGCACGAACGTGGTGCGGGTCAGCAGTTTGCGACTGATCTCGCGCGGGCTCGGCGTGAGCACCGCGTCCTCGGTGGCGGGGGTGATCTTGTCGAGCGGGATGTTGCGGCCGAACCGCGAGCCCGCCATGCCCATCGCGGGCTCGGTCAGGTCGTTGTGGCTGCCGTCCACGGACCGGCTCACCAGGTGGTCCGGCGTGAGCGGCGGCACCGGCGGCGTGCCCATCGCCGGCAGGCGGCTCATGTCGTGCAGGTTCTCCTGGCGCAGCCTGGTGCGCAGGCCGATCAGGTCGAGCAGGCCGAGCGGGACCGGCAGCCGGTCCCAGCCCACCACGCGGTCGACGATTCCGGTGATCATGGTGAAGGCCCGCCAGGGCAGGCTGGTGCGATATGTCCGGGTGGTGTTTTCTTGATCGGCCATCGCGGGTTCCCCCGTATTCGTCGGTTGCGCGAATGGACGTGCGAAGATCGGCGCCTTGCCTGCCAGCGTGCGTCGCGAAATGCCAAGCGTGGCACCGCATCACGCGCCCTGTCCAGTACCCGGATGGCCCAAGTGCGCGGCGCCGCTGCGAGAATTTCACCAACACCGGCAGCCGGGCGATTGCGCATTTCCCGGGTAGCCTGGAAAAGGCCGGAATCGAATCTCCGCGGAATTGTCCTCGCCGGAGGTGGAATTGATGTCCACGACCACCCTCCCCGCCCGCGCCGTGGTGCCCCGCGCGGCCCTGCCCGACGCGCTGGCGGTCGGCGCGCTGGTGCTGGCGCCGAACCTGGCGCAGGGGCTGTTCGCCCGCAGGCCCGCCGTGGTCCGGGCCGCGGCGGCCGCCGGGGTGGACGGCGCGGCGGTGCGGCACCTGTCGGCGATGGCGCGCCGGAACCCCCGGCCGGTGCGCGTCGGCGGGACGGTGCTCCTGCTCGACCCGCGCGACGCCGACCGGGTGCTCGAGGGGCCGGTCGACGTCTACGCCGGCGACCCGGACCCGAAACGCCGGGGCATGGCGCACTTCCAGCCCGGCGCGGTGACGATTTCGCGGGGCGAGGCGTGGCGGGAGCGGCGCCGGTTCACGGACGCGGTGCTCGCTTCGGTGCCCGCCCTCGCGCCGCGCGTGGCGCAGTGCGTGGCGGAGGAGATCGCCCGGCTGCCCGCGGTGACCGGGTGGCGGCCGTGGAACCGGGCGTTCCAGCGGATCGCGCGCCGGGTCGTGCTGGGCGACGAGGCCGCCGGTGACGACGCGCTGTCGGTGACGCTGGAGCGGATGATGGCCGAGGCGAACCGGTTGCCGCGCCGGCCGTCCCGGCGTCTGCCCGCCTTCCGCGCGAGCGTCGAGGGCCACCTGGAACGGGCCGAGCCGGGCAGCCTGTCCGCGGCGATCGCGGACACGCCGGCCGGTCCGGACACCGAGCCGGGCGCGCAGGTGACGCACTGGCTGTTCGCGCTCGGCGACACCCTGGCGGCCAACGCGCTGCGGGCGCTCGCGGTGCTCGGCCAGCGCCCGGCGGACGCCGAACGCGCCCTGGCGGACGCGGACCACGCGGCGGCGTGCCTGCAGGAGACGATGCGGCTGTGGCCGACCACGCCGATGCTGTCCAGGGAGACCCGCGCCGAGGTGGTGTGGGACGACGGGACGGTCCTGCCCGCCGGGACGCGGATCCTGGTGATGAACACGTTCTTCCACCGCGACCCGGCGCGCGTGCCGGACGCGGACGCGTTCGTGCCGGGGCGGTGGCTGGACGGCCCGCCGCCGGGGGTGAACCACTTCAGCCGCGGCCCGCAGCGCTGCGCCGGGGTGGACCTGGCACTGCTCACCGGCCGCGAAGCACTGCGCGCGGCGTTGATGCGCACGCTGACCATCCGCACCCCGCGGCTGCCCGCCCAGCCGCCGATGCCCTACGCGCTGGACCACTTCCGCATCGAAGCCGTCCTCGCCTAGCCCGGGTCACCGCCAGGCGGCCCACCGCGACCCGGCGCACGTGCCGGGGGGTGACTGACCGGCCCGCCACCGGGAGTGAACCACCGCAGCCACCGGCGCTGCGCCGGAGCCGGTGCGGGTAGCGGCCCAGCCCGCCGACGGCCACCACCGGCCGCGCGCCGGCTGCCGGCCCGCCGCAGCCGGCTCGCCGCTCGGGCAGCACAACCGATCGCCGCTCGGGCAGCACAACCTAGAGCCGCGTCACTGTCAGGCGGACCGCGCCGGAGTTGCGGCCGTAGAAACCCCACGCGTCGTTGGCGAAGGCGTAGAAGTACCCGGGCTCGGTGACCTCGTGGGCGGTGCCCGTGCCGATCGCGATCCGTTCGTGTTCGGGGTCCGCGCCGGTGCGGTCGCTGTCGTTGGCGACGTAGCCGACGAGGAACAGCCACGGCAGGTCCACCTCGCGCGGCGCGAGCGGGGCGTGCGCGCCGCGGGCGCGGCGCACGAGCCGGTACAGTCCGACCGCCTCGCCGACCACGCTGCCGGCCAGTCGGCGCGGGCTCAGCCCGCGCAGCAGCGGGATCCCGCCTGGCCCGCACCAGTCCACGCCGTCCGACCACTGCCCGGCCGCCGTGAACGTGTACCGGCCGGGTTCCAGGTAGAGCCCGGTGCCGGTCCACAGCTCCTCCGCCGGAACCTCGATCGTCGCCTGCTGGCCGCTGCCCAGGATGCGCGTCCGCCGGTACGGGCCGCCGGTGATCGGCTGCGCCTGCTGCCGTTCCAGCGCCGACGGGTCGAGCACACCGCCCTGGCCGCCGGGCACGACGGCGGGCACCGCCCGCGGCCGGTAGTGCAGACCGACCTCCAGCAGCGGCTGCAGTAGCGGGTCCACCAGCGGCGGCGCGACCCCGAACACGCCGCGGTCGTCGTCGTGCAGCAGGCCGGCCGGGTCCGGCGCGAGGCCGGCCAGCGCGGGCGGGTGGAAGGCGATGCCCGCGCACTTCGCCGCCTCGTCGGTCATCCACTGCAGCGAGATGTCGCTCAGCCCGGTCTCCCGGTGGCCGCCGCCGACATCCATGTGGCTGCCCGGGAACCAGCGTTCCGCCATGTCGGTGCTGCCGTTGGGCGTCCACCGCGTCGGGGTGAACGGCCGTCGCCACTCGTCCAGCGCCAGCGCGTGCCGCGCGTACGGGATGTGCGGGTTCAGCTCGACGTCGTGGAACCGGTAACGCGAGCCCGGGGTCAGCTCGCTCAGCCCGGCGAAGTAGCCGGGCACGCCGAGCGCGCCCACGGTGTCCCACACGCCGATGAAGTCGATCGGGATGTCCGCGGCCCGCTCCGGGTCGAAGTGGAACCGCAGGCCGCCCCGCCACGTGTCGCCGGGTGAGCGGGTGCGGTAGTGCCGGTAGGCGCGGGCGGCCAGCAGCCCGCTGGTGCGCGAGTCGACCTCGCGCAGGTCGAGCAGGCCGGACTCCTTCACCAGCCCGGCGAGGCTGCGGGCGGTGAAGGCGCCGCGGCTGAACCCGAACAACGCGATCTGGTCGCCGGGGCGGTAGGTGGTGCACAGCCACAGGTAGGCGGCCACGATGTCCTTCGGCAGACCGGCGCCGATCGCGCCCGCGGCGAGCCTGCTCAGCAGCCCGCCCCGGGTGCCGACGCCGCGCCGGTAGCTCGACAGCTGCTCGCGGCCGCTGCTGTCGGCGGCGGCGAGCGCGTTGTGCAGGCGGCGCACGTTGGTGACCGCGTCCAGTTCGGGGTCGCACCAGGTGCCGTCGCAGCACACGATCAGCCTTCTGGACATGGGCCTTCCTCCCCGTCGAGGGCCTCCGCAGGGGTATAGCGAACCGTGGCCGGGGCCGCCTAGAGCCGAATGTCACGATCTGCGCGCGCGCCCTTGACCCGGCGCGCACCGGGGTGCTCACTGCCCGGAAAGTCCGTATCGGGCCCGGAGGTGGTCATGGTCGGCGCATCCGGAAGGCCGGTGCCCCCGGCCGCGGTCGGTGAGCACCAGATCGGCGTCAGCAGGCCCCCGCTCGCGGTGGACGTCTGCCGGAGCCGGAGGAGGTGTTCCGGGTCCAGCGGCTGAAGCCGGCGCAGGTCGTCCAGTTCGTGATCGTGCCGAGCCTGATCACGCTCGGCATTTCCATCGGCAGTCGGCTGGGTCATCACGGTCTCCGCGCTGCTGCCGACCTTCTACAACGTCGAGATCTCCCGCCACGTCGTGGCCACCGGCGACCGTGCCGGGATCGGTGTGGTGGGACGCGATCCGCGGGCTCGTCACGCCCGCCGCCCCGCCGGAGGGCATCACCGCGACCCTGTTGCTGAACTTCCTGTTCTTCGGGTTCTTCTTCGTCAACTTCGTGTACGAGCTGTTCACCGGAGGCGCCTTGGTCGAGTTCTAGCGCGACGCCAGGCGGACCACCGTGATGTCGGGCGGGGCGCCGACCCGCACCGGCGGTCCCCACGCCCCCGCGCCGCGGGTGACGTAGAGCTGCGTGCCGCCGTGGCGGGTCAGCCCGGCCAGGGTGTGCTGGATGCCGGACACCACCAGGTGCCCCGGCCAGAACTGCCCGCCGTGCGTGTGGCCGGACAGCTGGAGGTCCACGCCGTGCGCGGCCGCCTCGCCGACCAGGATCGGCTGGTGCGCCAGCAACAGCGTGGCCCGCGCGGGGTCGCGGCCGCCGAGCGCCTTCGCGAAGTCCGGACCCTCGCCCTCGTCCGCGCTCACGTCGTTGACGCCCGCCAGGTCGAAACCGGGCAGCTCGACGCGTTCGTTGGCCAGCAGCCGCATGCCGAGGTCCCGCACGTGGTCCACCCACTGCCCGGCGCCGGAGAGGTACTCGTGGTTGCCGGTCACGAAGAAGGTGCCGTGCGGCGAGCGCAGCCCGGCCAGCGGCGCCACCGCGGGGGCGAGGTCTTCGACGTCGCCGTCGACCAGGTCGCCCACGACCGCAACCAGGTCCGGCGAGGTCGCGTTGATCGTGTCCACCACATGCCGCGTGAACCCGCGGCCCAGCAGCGGGCCGGCGTGGATGTCGCTGACCACCGCGATCCGGAACCCGTCCGCGCCGGGCGGCAGTTTCGCCAGCGGCACCGTCACGTCCAGCACGCGGGGCCCGCTGAACAGGCTGTGCACGCCGTAGCCGACGGTGCCTGCCACCGCGGCGACGGTCGCGCCGCCCACGACGCGCGACACGAACACCCGCCGCGTCACCGCCGTCTGCGGCGGCACCGGCCCGGTGTCCCGGCGGGCGAGCAGGCGGCGCAGCAGCGGGCGCACCACCTCGCCTGCCAGCAGGGCCGGCAGCAGGTACACGCACACCGCCATCCAGAGGAACCCGGGCCACGACACCACCCGGACCAGCCAGTACGGCGCGCCGGCGAACTCGGTCAGCGGCGCGGCCACCATGAGCAGCGGCCCGGCCACGAGCGTCCCGGTCGCGACCCGCCGCCACACCGAGCCGTGCGGCAGCGCGTCGGCGACCAGGCGCCGCCAGGCCCACCAGTGGAACGCGGCCACCGCCGCCAGGAAGGCGGCGACGACCAGGGCGATGACCGCGACCACGCCGCACTGTATCTCAGATCGGTCACAAAATGTGTTGTGGATCACATTGGGGGATACACGCTGGGATCCGAGCCACCCCCACGGGGAGGAGTCGAGATGAACGACTTCTTCGGTTCACGGCACAGCAGGCGGGACGTGCTGCGCGCGGCGGCAGCCCTGACGCTGGGGTCGGCGGCGCTCGCCGCGTGCGCCTCGGAGGAGGACACCGGCGGCGTGGGCACCGCCCCAGGGCAGGCGCCGCAGGAGGTCTTCACCGAGCCCGCCACGAAGCTGTCCGGCGACCTGCGGATCCTGCTGTGGAGCCATTTCGTGCCCAGCCACGACGAATGGTTCGACCGGTTCGCGCGCGACTGGGGCTCCCGCGTCGGCGTCAACGTCACGGTCGACCACATCGACCAGGCCCAGATCCCGACCCGCATCGCCGCCGAGATCCAGGCCCGCCAGGGGCACGACCTGATCCAGTACATCGCGACGCTGTCCCAGTTCGAGCCGAGCGTGCTGGACATGAAGGACCTGGTCGCCGAGGCGAACCGGCGCTGGGGCCGGCAACTGCCGCTGTGCGAGAAGTCCAGCCGCAACCCGGCGACCGGGAAGTTCTACGCCTACTCCCCCGGCTGGGTGCCCGACCCCGGCAACTACCGCCGCTCGCTGTGGGAGCCGGTCGGCATGCCGGGTGGACCGTCCACCTGGGACGAGCTGCTCACCGGCGCCGCGGAGATCAAGCGCAGCAAGGGCGTCCCGCTCGGCCTCGGCATGTCGCAGGAGATCGACTCGAACATGGTGCTGCGGGCCCTGATGTGGTCCTACGGCGCCTCGGTGCAGGACGAGAACGAGCGCGTGGTGATCAACTCGCCGGAGACCATCGCGGCCATCGAGTACATGACGCGGCTCTACCAGCAGGCGATGACCCCCGAGGTGTTCTCCTGGAACGCGGCCAGCAACAACCAGGGCCTGGTCGCGGGCAAGCTGTCCTACATCGTCAACTCGATCTCGGCGTGGCGCACCGCGGCGACGTCCAACCCGGACGTCGCCGACGACACCTACTTCGTCCCGGCGCTGCGCGGACCGCAGGCGGCGCTGGCCGCGCAGCACGTGCTCTACAACTGGATCGTCCCGCAGCACGCCACCGGCGCGGATGCGGCGAAGGAGTTCCTGCTGCACTACACCGCCAACTTCAAGGCGGCGACGTACGCGTCCAAGCTGTACGACTTCTGCGCGTGGTCCGGCCTCACGCCGGAGCTGCCCGGCTGGCTCGCCACCGACCCGTTCGGGTCGAAACCGCCGGACAAGCTGAAGCTGCTGTCCGACGCGATCCCGTGGAGCGCGAACATCGGGCACCCCGGCCCGGCCAGCACCGCGATCGGCGAGGTGTTCAGCACGTTCGTGGTGCCCAACATGTTCGCCAGGGCGGCACGCGGTGAGATGACGCCGCAGCAGTCGGTGGCCGAGGCCGAGAACCAGGTCAACGCCATCTTCGCGAAGTGGCGCGCGGCCGGGCTCGTCGGCGGCTGAGTGCCATGGCGGTCGTCGAGGTCCGGGAACTGGTCAAGGAGTTCGACGGCGGGCGGGTGCACGCCATCGACGGGGTGAGCCTGGCCGCCGCGGCCGGCGAGTACCTGGTGCTGCTCGGCCCGTCCGGCTGCGGCAAGACGACCCTGCTGCGGACCATCGCCGGTCTGGAGCAGCCGACCAGCGGGGACGTGCTGATCGGCGGTCACGTGGTGACCGGGCTGCCGCCGCGGGCGCGGCAGATCGCGATGGTGTTCCAGAGCTACGCGCTCTACCCGCACAAGACGGTGCTGGCCAACATCGTCTTCCCGCTGCGCGCGGCCGGCATGGATCGCGCCGAGCGCGAGCGCAAGGCGCGGTGGGCGGCCGGGCTGCTGGGCATCGAGCAGCTGCTGGACCGCAAGCCGCGGCAGCTGTCCGGCGGCGAGCGGCAGCGGGTCGCGCTGGCCCGCGCGATGGTCCGCGACCCGCAGGTGTTCCTGCTCGACGAGCCGCTGTCCAACCTGGACGCCAAGCTGCGGGCCAGCGCACGGGACGAGCTGAAGCGCTTCCAGCAGGACCTGGGCACCACCACGATCTACGTGACCCACGACCAGGCCGAGGCGATGGGCCTCGGCGACCGGATCGCGGTGCTCAACGCGGGCCGGGTGTGCCAGGCGGGCCCGCCGGTGGACGTCTACGACGACCCGGCCGACACGTTCGTCGCGACATTCATCGGCTCGCCGCCGATGAACCTCATCCCGCACGACGGCAGGCTCGTCGGGTTCCGCCCGGAGCACCTGCTGCCCGCCGAGGTGGTCAGCGGCGAGCGGGTCACGGTGCCGCTGGAGGTGGACCGCATGGAGTACCTCTCCGGCGACCGGCACGTGTACGGCACGGTGTCCCGGATCGGCGAGCGCACCCGCGTCGTCGCCCGGCTTCCGGCCACTGTGGACACCCCGATCATCCCCGGGGAGACGCACTCCTTCGCCGTGCCCGCGCGGCGGCTGCGGTTCTTCGACTCCGCGACCGGGCAGCGGGCGGCCCCGGTGCGGCTGGACGGCTGACATGGCGACCACCGCGGACACCGCCACCCGGCCCGGGGTGACCACCGGACGCCGCCGCATGGCCGACCGCGACGGCGTGCTGGCGTGGGCGTTCCTGGTGCCCAGCATCCTCTACATCGTCGCGCTGATCGGCGTGCCGTTCGTGCTCGCCATCGCGTTCGCGTTCTCCGACGTGAGCGCGGGCGACCCGTCGTTCGACTGGGTGGGGCTGCGCAACTTCGAGGCCGTGCTGGACGACCCGGTGTTCTGGCGGTCGCTGCGCAACACGTTCCTGTTCACGGTCGTGTCGATGGTGCTGATCGTGCTGCTGGGCAAGGTGCTGGCCAACATCCTGGTCGCCGACTTCCGCGGCAAGTGGGTGGTGCGGTTCCTCGTCCTGCTGCCGTGGACCACGCCGGTGGCGCTGTCGTCGATCTCGTGGCTGTGGCTGCTGGACTCGATCTACTCGCCGATCGACTGGGTGCTGCGGCAGTTCGGCGCGCTCGGCCCGGCGGAGAACGTGTACTGGCTGGGCAGGCCGGACCTGGCGATGGGGTCGCTGATCGCGGTGCACGTGTGGCGGCTGGTGCCGCTGGCCGCGGTGATCATGATGGCCGGGCTGATGTCGATCCCGAAGGACATCGACGAGGCGGCCCGCGTCGACGGGGCCGGGTACTGGCGGCGGATGTTCGAGATCACCGTGCCGCTGGTGCTGCCGGTGGCCGCGATCGCCGCGTTGTTCGGCGCGATCTTCACGTTCACCGACATGGCCGTGGTGCGGGTGCTCACCCGCGGCGGGCCGAACGACGCCACGCAGGTGCTCGCGAGCTGGGCGTTCTACCGCGGCATCGACGGCGGCGACGTCGCGCAGGGCGCGGTCATCGCGTTGTTCCTGTTCCCGCTGCTGCTCGCCGCCGCCGTGCTCATCCTGCGCGCGGTGCGCCGGATCGAGGTGCGATGACCGGCGTCGAGGAGGTTTCCCGGCAGCGGCGCCGCTACGCGCGGCGGCACGTCTCGGCACGGATCGGGCTGTACGTCGCGGCGATCCTGGCGGCCCTGATCTGCGCCGCGCCGTTCCTGTGGAGCCTGATCACCGCCTTCAAGCAGAACCGGGACCTGTACAACCCGGTCAACAACCCGTTCCTGTTCAACCGGCCGCCGACGCCCGACCACGTCACCTACCTGTTCACCGACACCGCGTTCGGCACGTTCGTGGTCAACACCCTGCTGGTCGGGGTGCTGGTCGTGCTGATCACGCTCGCGTTCGGGCTGCCCGCCGCCTATGCGCTGGCGCGGCTGGACCGGCCGTGGTCCGGGCCGATGGCGATCGGGATCTTCCTCGTCTACCTGGTGCCGCCGAGCCTGCTGTTCCTGGCGCTGTCGCGGATGGTGGTGGCGGTCGGGCTGCAGGACTCGACGTGGTCGCTGGTGCTGGTCTACCCGACGATCACGATCCCGGTGTCGACCTGGCTGCTCATGGGGTTCCTCAAGACGATCCCGAAGGACATCGAGGAACAGGCGATGGTGGACGGGTACAGCCGGGTGGGCGCGTTCCTGCGCGCGGTGGTGCCGCTGGCCTTCCCCGGCATCGTCGCGGTCGTGGTGTTCGCGTTCACCCTGACCGCGAGCGAGTTCATCTACGCGCTGGCGTTCGTCGCGCCGACGGGTCAGATGCCGGTGAGCACGGGCGTGCCGACGCAGCTCATCCGCGGCGACGTGTTCTTCTGGCAGTCCCTGCAGGCCGCGACCGTGCTCGTGGCGGTGCCGATCGCGTTCGTCTTCAACTGGTTCCTGGACCGCTTCGTCGCCGGGTTCACCATGGGCGCGGTCAAGGAGTGATCAGCTCATCGTGCCGAGGATCTGCTCGTTCCACCAGTAGTAGAGGTGCTCCAGCCGCTCCGGGGTGACGGCGTCCGGCGAGGACAGGTTGCCGATGATCAGCGTGCGCGTGTCGACCCACCACAGCTGGCCGGTGCCCTGCGTGGTGAAGCAGGTGAGGAACTCGCCGTCGAGCGGGCCGCTGGTGTCGCGGTAGTAGAGGCCGTAGATGTTCGAGCGGCTCAGCGGGTCGCAGCCGCCGTGCCCGTCGTCGCGGCGCAGCTGGAACGTGGTGACGAGCTGCTGGAAGAAGGCGTCCTGCGCGGCGCGGTCGGCGAAGGAGTGGAAGTAGGCCTCCGCGGGCGGCCCCCAGCGCGGGTTCCAGGTGTTGGACTCGGTGCACATCACCGTGGCGAGCGCACCCTCCTGCCGGTATCCGGCGCCGGTGCGGCAGCTGGCGTTGCCGCGGTAGGCGGTGGGGATCGCGGCGAGCAGCGCGGTTTCCGGGTCGGTCGCGGTGCGAGTTGCGGTCGTGGGTTCGCTGCTCGATGCGGTCGGCTCGGTTGTGGTGGGCTGGGTGGTGCCGGCTTGGGTCGTGGTGGTGCCCGCGCCGGCCTGGCCGCCACCGCCGCGGTTGAGCAGCACGACGGTGACCACGGCCGCGACCACCAGGACCGCCGCGACCGCGGTGATCCACACCGCCCGGTGCGGGCGTCCGGTGTGGACGGACGCGGCCGCCGGTGGCGCCGGGTGCGCGCTCCACGCGGCCTGCGTCGTCCCGGCGGGTGGCGTCCCCAGCGCCGGCCCGGCGGGCGGTGTCGGGGGTGCGGCCCAGCCGGGCGCGGCGAGCGCCTGACGGGCGGCGGCGATCAGCTGCCCGGCCGTGGCGAACCGGTGCGCCGGGTCCTTGGCCATGCCGCGCAGCAGCACGTCGTCCAGCGCGGGCGGCAGGTTCGCGAGCGCGGAGGCGCGCGGCGGCGGGTCCTGCAGGTGGGCCCGCACCTGGGCGAGCGGCTCGGCCGCGGGAAACGGCCGCCGCCCGGTGAGGCACTCGAACAGCACGCACGCCAGCGCGTACACGTCGGCCCGCCCGTCGACGGGCGCGTCCCCGAGCCGTTCCGGCGCCATGTAATCGAGCGTGCCGATCACGGCGCCGGACTGCGTGATCGCGGTGGCGTCCGGACCCGCGCCGCGGGCGATGCCGAAGTCCACCAGGTACACGAAATCGGCCGGCGTCACCAGGATGTTGGACGGTTTGACGTCGCGGTGCACGAGCCCGTCGGCGTGCGCCGCGTCGAGCGCGCCTGCCACCTGGGCGAGCAGCGCCAGCGCGCGGACGGGCGGCATCGGGCCCGCGGCCAGCAGGTCCTTCAGGTCGGCGCCCTCCACCAGCCGCATGTCGAGGTAGAGGCGGCCGTCGATCTCGCCGAACGCGTGGATCGGGATGACGTGCGGCTCTCGCAATCGCGCCACGATCTGCGACTCGCGGCGGAACCGCGCGCGGTAGGCCTCGTCGCCGACGAACGGTTCGCTGAGCCGTTTCAGCGCGACGACGCGGTCGTGGGCCGTGTCGTAGGCGCGGTGCACCTCGCCCATCCCGCCCCGGCCGAGCAGATCCTCGATGCGGTACGGGCCGAAGGTCTCGGCGGACATGGCGCTCCCGGGCAAGATCGGCGGACCAGCCGATCGTAGCCAGGGCGGGGCGCGGGCGGGCGCGTTGCCGGGAAGCACCCGCCCGCGCCGGGAGTCAGAACTTTTCGACCGCCACGGCGTTGTAGGTGGTCTCCGGCGTCGCCGGGGTGGTGAAGCGGGCGTTGACGAGGTAGAAGCGCCGGCCCCACTCGGCGACGGTGGCCGGGACGTCGAAGCGCGGGTCGCTCCGCTGTTCGGCCAGGCGCGCGCTGGTGCCGTCGGCGGACAGTTCCAGCTTGGCCAGCAGGTTCAGGCGGTTCTGCACCGCGTACAGGGTGCCGCCCGCGCGCAGCAGGCCGTCGTTGTTGGGCAGAGCGGCCGCGTCGACCCGGGTGGTGACGCCGGTGGCCGGGTCGATGCGGAACAACAGCCCGGTGTTGGACTGCCCGGCGATCAGCGCGGCGCGGTCGGGTGTGGTGACGATGCCGTTGAGGTTGGTCTCGCCGGGCACGACCGTGAGGTCCCCGGTGAGCGGGACGTGGACCGCTTCGGCGGGCAGTTCGCCGTCGCGGCCCAGCGGCAGCTTGTAGAGCACCGCGCGGCGGGAGTCGGTGAACCACACGGCGTCCTCGGTGATCACCAGGTCGTTGACGAACGTGTCGGTGGTCTGGAACCGGTAGCGCGCGAGCACCGCGCCACTGCGGGCGTCGATCACCCGGGCGTCGCCGCCCGTGCCGCCCGCGACGAAGAGCCGCCCGTGCCGCGAGTCGACCTTGATGCCCAGCGAGGGCGTGCCCGGCCCTGGCGACAGGACGCTTCCCCGGCCGGTGCGGAGGTCGACCTGGTGGATGCGGCCGTCCACGCGGGAGCCGAAGTAGGCGGTGGGCCAGGCGCCGATCGCGATGCCCTCCGGTTGGAACCCGACGGGCAGGGCAAGTTCGGCCGGGAACGCCCCGGGCCGGGCCGTCGCCGGCGCCACCGACAGGGCGCCGATCACCAGCAGGGACAGGACCAGTGTGCAGACGCGTCTCATCCGCGGACCTCCTCCGTGGCGCTGTGCCGTCTCCGGGCATTTTGTCCGTTCTGTCGTACCAGCCGCGTGAAGCCGCGGTGAGTTTAAGGCTTGACTTATATAAGCTGCGACTGACAGACTGGCCACGTGCACGCGTTCGATGTGCTCGGCGACCCGGTTCGCCGGCGGATCCTGGAGCTGCTGGCCGACGGGGAACAGCCGTCGGGGGCGATCGCCGCGGTCATCCGGGAGGAGTTCGGCATCTCCCAGCCGGGCGTCTCCCAGCACCTGCGCGTGTTGCGGGAAACCGGTTTCACCACCGTGCGCGTGGCAGGGACGCGCCGGCTCTACGCGGTGAACTCCGAGCCGCTGCGGGAGGCCGGGGAGTGGCTGGAGCGGTTCCGGCACATCTGGGACCAGCCCCTCGACGCGCTCGCCACCGACCTGGCCCGCGGCAAGCGGGACCGACGACTCAGGCAGGAGAAGGACAATGCTCGACATCGCGAACCACCTGAAGGCGATCCACCGTGAGGTCCGCCGCGGCACGACGACCGGGGGCGAGACGGTCACGGTCCTGGTGCGGCGGCGCTACGACGCCACAGCCGAGGACGTGTGGGACGCGGTCACCGACCCGGCGCGGGTGCGCCGCTGGTTCCTGCCGCTGTCCGGAGACCTGCGCGAGGGCGGCTCGTTCCAGCTGGAGGGCAACGCCGGTGGCGACATCCTCACCTGCGACCCGCCCCGGCTGCTGAAGGTGACCTTCGGCGGGCCCACCAGCGTGGTGCAGGTGCGCCTGGCCGGCGACGGCGACAGCACCGAGCTCGAGCTGGAGCACACGGTGCCGATCGAGATCGCGCAGAGCGGCGCGGGCGCGCTGTTCGTGGGCCCCGGCTGGGACAGCGCGCTGATGGCCCTGGCGCAGTACTTCGCCGGGGAGATCGCCGAGGACCCGGTGGCGGCCGCGAATTCCCGCGAGGTGCAGGAGTTCTGCGCCGGTTCGGTGACCGAGTGGAGCACGGTGGTCGAGGACTCCGGCACGGCCACCGCGGAGGAAATCGCGGGCGCCGCGCAGATCTCGATGGCGCAGTTCGCACCCGACCTGACCGCCGACACCGAGTAGCGGCGCGCACCTGGCCCAGGACCGGCTCCCCATCGCGACGCCTCGTCAGGAGCAAGACGAGCCGGAGGCCCGGCACCGCGCGCGGTGCCGGGCCCGCCGCCTCACCACCGCGTGCCGGCCGGCTCCCGGATCGTCACGTTGATGCGGTTGAACAGGTTGGTCAGCGCGATCGTCAGGATCAGACCGGACAGCTGCCGCTCGTCGAAGTGGTCGGCGGCGTCGTCCCAGACGGGATCCGGGACGCCGTCGCCGGTGCGGTCCGCCAGGCGCGTCGCGGTTTCGGCCAGTGCCAGGGCGGCCCGCTCGGCGTCGCTGTAGAACGGGGCTTCCCGCCAGGCCGCGACGTTGTGGATGCGCTCGTCGCTCTCCCCCGACTTCCGCGCCTCCTCGACGTGCCCGTGCACGCACGCCGCGCAGCCGTTGATCTGGCTGACCCGCAGCCCGGCGAACTCCCGCACGCCCGCGGGCAGTCCGCTCGCCTCGATGGCCTTGATCAGCCCGCCGATGCCCTTCATCGCCTCCGGCAGCACGTACGCCGGGTTCTTCATCCGTGTGGTCATGATTCCCTGACGGACCGCCGCCCGGACGTGTGACCGTCACGGCCGCAGCAGCTCGTCCAGCCGTCGCACGGCGAAGTCCACCAACGGCCGCGCCGGGAGGAGACGGCACCGCGCCGGTCCCACCTCCGCCTCCCGCACCCCGTGCACGCGCTCGAACTCGCGTCCCACCACCGGGCACCTTCAGGCGCCGGTGCGGCGCCAGGTCTCCGCGTAATGCAGAAGGCTGTTGCGCTCGTGTCCCACCCCGACAAGCAGGATCGACGCGCCCAGGTCGTACAGCTTCGCGAACGGCGAGCCCGCGGCGAGGGCGAAACCCAGCGGCTGCGCGGCGACGACCTCGCGGGCGTGCGCGCCGATCGCCGCCACCGAAGCCTGCGGATGCCGGCTGCGCACCGCGCCGGGCCACTGCCGCACCGCCTCCGCGATCGCCCCCATCTCCGACGGCGTCCCCGCGTCGCACAACGGCACCGCGTCGGGCCGGGCGCGGACCGCGGCTTCCGGCGCCCCGCGGTGGTCCGGGTCCGGGTCGGCGATCCGCGGTGTGAATGCCGGAGCGGCCACCGTTCCCGCCGGCCCGGCCGCGGCCACCAGGCTCGCGACCACGGCGCCGGCGTTGCCGGTGACCGGCCCAGGCTGGACAGCGACGCGTGCACGATCACCGCCGTCCCCTCGGCCAGCCCGAGCTCGCGCCGGCCCGCCACCAGGTCGAGCCCCATGCGGCCACCCTCCTCGCCGCGTCAAACCTTCCCCGGCGATCATTCACCCGAAGTCGTGGAAACCGGCCGGAACCGGGCGACCGGACCGGTTCAGCACCGCTAGGGTGCGGCCGTGGCACCGCTCCGCTCCACTTCCTCCGGTCTTCCGCGCCAGACCTGCTGGACCACCCTCGCCGCGCTCGCCCTCGTCGCCGGGTGGGCCGTTCTGGAAGCCGCGCCTGCCGAGACGGCCGCCGCGCCCGCGCCCCGCCCGGTTCCGCCGCCGATGCCGCTGTCCAGCGCCGCCGCGCCCGCCCCGCGCACCGAACTCTGCCCGGACACCGCCCGCGCGTGCGTCGACGAGGAACGGCGCGTGAGCTGGCTCCAGCACGACGGCGAGATCACCCACGGCCCCGTCCCGGTCATGCCCGGCGCCGCGGACGCCCCGGACTCCGTCGCCACCCCGCGCGGCGTCTTCCGCGTGGAGTGGAAGGACGCCGAGCACACCAGCGCCGAGTTCGGCGACCCGATGAACCACTCGGTGTTCTTCGCCCCGGGCGGGATCGCCCTGCACGAGGGCAGTCTCGACGCCCCGTCGCACGGCTGCGTCCACCTGTCGGCCAGGGACGCCGCGCTCTTCTACGACGCCCTGCCGGTGGGCGCCGAGATCGCCGTGTTCTGAAACGACCGAATCGATTTCCCGGTGCGGCCGTGCCACCATGAAGGTGATGCAGTCCCGCGGCAGCCCCCAGCCCGGCCCCGGCGCTCCCTTCGCCGTCACGGTGCAGGAGCGGGAGGCCGCCGTCGTCGTGCACACCTCCGGCGAGCTCGACGCCTCCACCGTGCCGCGGCTGCGGGCGATCATGCGTGGCGTCCTGAGCGGCGCGCCCGCGGTGCTGGTCGTCGACCTGTCCGGCGTGACCTTCCTCGGCTCGGCGGGGATGCACCTGCTGCTGGAGATCCAGAACCTCGCCGGGGACACCGAGGTGCGCGTCGTCGCGGACGCGCACAGCATCGTCAAACCGTTGCGCCTCACCAGGCTCGTCGACGTGCTCGACCTCTACCCCACCCTCGCGCAGGCGCTGCGCCAGGCGTGAGGATCACAGCCAGTCGCGCCGCTTGAACATGGCGTACAGCGCGCCGGACAGCGCCACGATCACCGCGGTGGAGAGCCAGAACCCCCACGGCCGCTCGAATCCCGGGTAGGGCACGTTCTGCCCGTAGAAGCCGGTGATCGCCGTCGGCACCGCGATGATCGCCGCCCAGCCGGTCACCTTCTTCATGATCAGGTTGAGCCGGTTGCCCTGCAGGCTCAGCTGGGTCTCGCGGATGGTGGTGACGAGGTCCCGCAACGACTCCGTCCACTCCGACGCGCGCAGCACGTGGTCGTAGACGTCCTGGAAGTACGGCATCAGCGTCTCGTCGACCAGGTGGTGGTCGCGGCGCATCAGCGAGTTCACCACCTCACGCATCGGCAGCACGACCCGGCGCAGCGCCACCAGGCTCTTGCGGAGCCGCAGCGACCGGCGCTGCATGTCGGTGTGGTCGACGTGATCGGCGAACACCCCGTCCTCCAGCGACTCGATCTGGTCGTCCATCGCCTGCACCGCGTCGAAGTGGGTGTCCACGATGTAGTCGAGCAGGCCGTGCACGAGGTAGCCGGTCCCGCCCTTGGCGAGGTCGGCGGAGGCGTCCCAGCGCCGCACCACCGCCTCGATGTCGAAGTGCTCGTCCTTGCGGACCGTCACCAGCGCGCGGTCGGTGAGGAACGCCGCCAGCTCGCTGTCGGACAGCACGCCGGTCGCGGTGTCCAGCCGCACGGCGTAGGCGGTGAGGAACGCGTGGCTTTCGTACCGGTCGAGCTTGGGCCGCTGGTGCTCGTGCACCGCGTCCTCGACGGCGAGCCGGTGCAGGCCGAGCTCCTCGCTGATCGTCGCGAGGTCGGCTTCGGTGGGCTTGACGAAGTCGAGCCACACCACCGCCGCCGGGTCCTGCAGGTGGTCGGACAGTTCGGCCGCCGGGAAGTTCTCGGCTTCGAGAACTCCGTGGCGGTACACGCGGGTACGGGCCATGCCCCAACGCTAGGCTGTGCGGCGGACGTCCGCGCAGCAGAGGATCTGGGGGCATTTCCCGGTGGAACCACTTCGCATCGGCATCCTGGGCGCGGCCCGCATCGCCGGGACAGCCATCGCCGCGCCCGCCCGGGAGACCGGGCACCGGCTGGTCGCGGTCGCCGCGCGGGACCGCGGCCGCGCCGAGGCGTTCGCCGCCGAGCACGGGGTGGAACGGGTTGCCGACGGCTACGCCGAACTGCTCGCCGACGACGAGATCGACGTGGTGTACAACCCGCTGCCGAACGGGCTGCACGGGCCGTGGAACCTCGCCGCGGTGCGCGCCGGGAAGCACGTGCTGAGCGAGAAACCGTTCGCCGCCAACGCCTCGGAGGCCCGCGAGGTGGCCGCCGCGGCGGAGGCGGCCGGGGTGCGGGTCATGGAGGCCTTCCACTACCTCTACCACCCGGTCCTGCTGCGGCTGCACGAAATCCTGGACTCCGGCGAGCTGGGCGAGCTGCGCGCCGCCGAGGCCGAACTGCTCATCCCCGCGCCCGCGGACAGCGATCCCCGGTGGTCGTTCGAGCTGGCGGGCGGGGCGCTGATGGACGTGGGCTGCTACGGGTTGCACGCGCTGCGTGGCCTCGCGCCGTGGGCGGGCGGCGCGCCGGTGCTGGAGTCGGCGACCGGGACGGCGCGGCGGCCCGGGGTGGATCAGGCGGTCGACGCGCGGCTGGCGTTCCCCGGCGGCGCGACCGGGGTGGTGCGGTGCGACATGGCCGCCGCGGAGGTCCGCTTCCGGCTGCGGCTGACCGGCACGCGCGGCGAGGCGACCGCGGTGAACTTCGTGCGCCCGGACACCGACGACCGGGTCCTGATCGGCGACCGGGTCGAGCACCTCGGCCGCCGCCCGTCGTACTCCTACCAGCTGGAGGCCTTCGCGGCGCACGTCCGCGACGGCGCGCCGCTGCGCAACGACCTCGCCGACGCGCCGCTGCGCAACGACCTCGCCGACGCGGTCGCGACGATGGCGTTGATCGACGAGTGCTACCGCGCCGCCGGCTTCCCGGTGCGTCCCCGCTCACGTGTGGAACCGGTGACGGGCGGCTGACCGGTAACGTCGGGTCGTGAGTTCTGTTCTGGACAACCCGGCCTTCGCGTCGCTGACCGGTCCGCACGCCCGGTTCGCCGAATCGCAGGGGACCGCCGTGCGGTACGACCCGGAGGTCTCGCCGTGGGCGGGCATGCCGGACGATGCGGACGAAACGGCGTGGAAGGACCTGGCGGAGCTGGCCGGGCCGGGCGGGGTGCTGGCGCTGCCGGGGCCGCCGCTGCCGCCGCCCGCGGACTGGGCCGTGGAGTTCGGCGTGCCGGGCGTGCAGATGGTCGCCGAATCGGCCGACACGGCACCGGATCCGGAGGCGGTGCGGCTGACCGCGGCCGACGTGCCCGAGATGCTCGCGCTGGCCGAGCGGACCCGGCCGGGCCCGTTCCTGCCGCGCACCGTCGAACTGGGCACCTACCTCGGGTTCCGCCACGAGGGGCGGCTGGTCGCGATGGCCGGGGAGCGCATGCACCCGCCCGGGTACACCGAGATCAGCGCGGTCTGCACGGACGCGGAGTTCCGCGGGCAGGGGCTGGGCACACGGCTGGTGCTCGCGGTGGCGCACGGGATCCGCGAGCGCGGCGAAACGCCGTTCCTGCACGCGGCGGCGGACAACACCAGCGCCATCCGCCTCTACACCGCACTGGGCTTCCGGCTGCGCCGCGAGATCGACTTCGTCGGGGTGCGGGTGCCCGCCTGATCTCAGGGCGCCGGCCACGGCATCCGGGACCACGGCAAGGCCAGGCCCGCGCGGGTCGCCGGCTCGACGGGCGCCAGGGACGTCACCGGGACCGCTTCGCCGTGGCGCGCGAACACCGTGTCCACGTACCGGTGCCCGGTGTCCGCCGCGATGAACAGCACTGTGCGGTCGGACCGGTCCCGTTCCCAGCGCGCGGCGAGGTAGGCGGCTCCGGTGGACAGCCCGGCGAAGATCGCGTGCCTGCGCAGCAGGTCGACGCTGCCGGACAGCGCCGCGGTGAACCCCACCCAGTGGACCGTGTCGTACAGCTCGTGCGCGACGTTGCCGAACGGGATGGAGCTGCCGATCCCGGCGATGATGATGTCCGGATCGGCGATGTGCTCGCTGCCGAAGGTGACGCTGCCGAACGGCTGCACCCCGACCAGCCCGACCCCGGGTGCGGTGGACCGCAGCCACGTCGCGAGCGCCCCGGTGGAGGCGCCCGATCCGACGCCGCCCACCACGATCAGCCGGGACGGGTCCAGCTCCCGCGTGATCTGCCGGGCCACCGCCCGGTACCCGAGGTAGTGGACGCGGTCGTGGTACTGCCGCATCCAGTGCCAGTCCGGGTGCGCGCGCAGGATCTCCCCGATCCGCCGCACCCGCCGGTTCTGGTCGAGCTTGAGGTCGGCCTCCGGCGGCATCTGCTCGAGCGTCGCGCCCAGCACCGCCAGCTGCGTGCGCAGCGTGTGGTCCACTGTGGTCGAACCGACGATGTGGCAGCGCAGGCCGAACCGGTGGCACGCCAGCGCGAGCGCGTAGGCGTAGATCCCGCTGGAGCTGTCCACCAGGGTGTCGCCGGGGGCGATCACGCCGGTGCGCAGCAGGTGCCGCACGGCCTCCAGCGCGGAGACCACCTTCATCGTCTCAAACCGCAGGCAGACCAGCCGGTCGCCGGTCCGGACCAGGTCCGGCCGCGCGATCGCCTCCGCGATGTGGTCGTGCATCGATCCCTTCCGTGGTGAACAGGCGGGTCGCGGGCAGTCCGGCGGCCCGCAGCGCGCGGACGCACCGGCGCACGCGATCGGGGTCGCCGCCGGGGTCGAACAGCAGGCCGGCCACGTTGCCGCTGTGCGCGACCTGCACCCCGGCCGCGCCGGTGACGGCCGCGATCCGTTCCAGTTCCGGCAGTTCGTCCTTGGCGAGCACGCGCTGGTTCAGCCGGGCGCTTTCGGTGCTCACGCGGCCGAGCAGCGCGACGTCACCGGTCACGATCGCCAGCCGCAGCATCCGCCGCAGCCGCTCGAAGGCGGCCACGTCGGCGACGGCGCCCAGCGCGAGCGTGTCCACCGGCGCCCCGCCGCCGGTCA
Source organism: Amycolatopsis sp. 3B14 (assembly GCF_050958625.1). NCBI lineage: Bacteria > Bacillati > Actinomycetota > Actinomycetes > Pseudonocardiales > Pseudonocardiaceae > Amycolatopsis > Amycolatopsis sp. 3B14. Next base: position 34,617 of record NZ_JBHZEN010000003.1, on the reverse strand, counting down.
CGCACCCGATCACGACGACGGGCGGGAGCCGCGGGCCGAGCCGTTCCAGCACCCGGCCTTCCCGCTGCGCGAACAGCACCGCGCCGCCGCCGAGCATGATGGGGTCGCAGGCGCGCTCGGCCCGCACCGCGATCCGCGCGACGGCCTCCGGCGCGAGCACCACGCCGAACGCGGCCGACACGGCGCGCACGGTCGCCAGGATGTCGCTGGTGGACGATCCCAGCCCGAGCCCGACCGGCAGACCGCTGTCCAGCCGGAGCGATCCGCCCGCCGGGCGGCCGCACGCGGCGGCGGCCAGTTCGGCGGCGCGCCGCGCCTTCGCGCGGTCCGGCGGGGTCACCGTCAGCGGACCCGGCCCCGGCACGAACTCGGCACGCGTCGCCGCGCCGGGCACCGGCAGCGTGACCAGCCCGCGACACCGGCGGCCGCGGTCGCGGAAGACGCCCTGCAGGATCTCGCCGTGGTGCCCTGGCGCGTGCCCCACACCGGTCACGCCGCCGCCCGGTACCGGTACAGCGCGGTGGGCGCCGCGCTGAACTGCGAGAACGGGAACGGCTCCGCGGACAGCGCGGTGACCCCGTCGCCGAGGAACGCGCGGGCCACCGCGCTGCCGGTCTGCGCGTAGACGACCAGCGGCACGGACCGCTCCCGGCACCGGCGGACGATCTCGTCGAAGGTCCCGTTGCCCAGAGTCATCCCGGTCGCCACGACCGCGTCCGCCACGCCGAGCACCTCCCCCATCTCCGGCGTCACCGGATCGCCCCACTGGGTGCGGCGCAGGTTGAGGTCGCACGGCAGGCAGGTCCCGCCACGGTCGCGGATCGCCGCGACGAGCGGGTTCACCACGCCGATGAGGGCGACCCGCGCGCCGGGGGCGATGTCCAGCAGCCCGGCGATCGCCGCGTCCCTGGCGTGTGCCCGGGCCTCGGGGGTGCCGGCGGGCAGGACGACCGGCTCCGCCGCGGGCTGCGCCTCGTGCGGCGCGGCCGCCGACAGGTAGGCGTCCAGCGCGGCGATCCGCAGCGGCACGGAGTCCTGACGCAGCAACTCCTCCAGCGGCGCCCCGGAGAACTCGGCACACACCTCCGGCGTCAGCTGCCCGGTCTCGAAGGCGCACGCGCCGAACGCGGCGCCCAGCCGCACCAGGACGTAGGAGTTGCGGTAGGTCACGTCCCCGCCGGCCAGCCGGGTGCCGTGGTGCAGCCAGAAGACGCTGGTGGCGGTCAGCTCCGCCGGATCCGGGCCGTGCTTCCCGGCGAGGACTTCGGCGGTCAGGTCGGCGACGGTGGTCACGCCGCCTCCAGCCGGAACAGGTAGGTGAGCACGCCGTCGCCCCAGTCGTGGCGGTGGGCCACGTCGGCGGCGAACCCGTGCCCGGCGGCGTCCCGCACGATCGTGCGCAGGTCCGCGGTGTTGGACACGATGAGGAACACCTCGCCGCCGGGCGCGAGCAGGTGCCGTCCGGCCAGCTGCGCGAAGAACCGCTCCAGCAGCGGGGCGCCCACGCACACGTTGCGCACGACGTCCGGGTCGTCGCTCACCGTCTGGCTCACCGCGGGCGGGTTGAAGGTGATCACGTCCAGCCGCACGCCGTCCGGGAACCCGTCGAAGAGGTCGGCGACCACCGGCACGAACCGGCTGCCCGGCCGGGCGCCCACGATGCGTTCGTAGTGCCGCCGCGTGGTTTCGACGCTGTCCGGGTGCACGTCGATCGCGTGGATCTCGCGTGCCCCGCGCAGGCCTGCGGCGACGGCTTCGACGCCGAGCCCGCTGCCCATCGCGGCGTAGACGCGGTCGCGCACCTCGATGGTCCCGTCCAGGACCCGTTCGTGAATCATCCGGCTGGTCGCGCCGGGCAGGAACACGCCCGGCGGCGCGGTGAACTCCCATCCGCGCCAGGTGTAGGGGCGGGTGGTGCGCAGGTCGCCCTTCGGCTGGTTGAGCGCGATGATCCGCTCGGCGGGCAGGGGCGGCGGGAGCCGGTCGATCAGGGCGTTGTCCACAGTGTCCATTCCGGTCTCCGTCAGCGTCCGAGCGATCGCAGGTAGCCGGCCAGTTTCTCGGCGGCGTCGAGGTTGCGCGGGCCGCTCACGGCCTCGCCGTAGTCCAGCACGTGGAAGCGGTTCTCCCGCACCGCGGGGCTGTCCGCGAGCGGTGGGAAGGACTTCAGGAACGCGATCTTGTCGGCGACCGGCCGGTCGCCGTAGTCGACGACGGCGATCACCTCGGGCTGGGCCCGCACGACCGGTTCCCAGCCGATCGTGGTCCAGCGGGCGTCCAGGTTGCCGGCGATGTTGCGGCCGCCCGCCAGCGACACGATGGTGTCCGGCGCGGCCTGGTTGCCGGAGGTGAACGGCTGATCGGTGCCGGAGTCGTAGACGAACACCCGCGCGGGCTCCCCCGCCGGCGCGTTCGCCCGCAGCGCCGCGGCGCGGGCCTGCAGGTCCGCGACGAGCGCTTCGGCCCGGTCGGGGACGTGGAAGATCTGCCCGATCTGCCGCAGGTCGGTGTAGAGCGCCTCCAGCGGCGGCACCTTGACCGGCCGGTCGCCGTAGTTGAAGCAGCTCTCGGTGTGCTGGTAGCTGCGGATGCCCACACCGTCCAGTTTGGCCGGTGTGATGCCGCGGGCCTCGCTGAAGCCGGAGTTCCAGCCCGCCAGAACCCAGTCGGCCTGCGCGCCGACGACGGTTTCGAAGCTGAGCACGTCGGTGCTCAGCGTCTCCACCGAGCGGTAGTCGGCGACGTACGGCGAACGCGCCACGGCGGGTTCGGCCGTGCGCGGCATGACGATGCCGCGCATCCGGCCGGCCAGCCCGAGCGCGAACATCTTCTCGGTGCTGCTCATGTCGTAGGCGACCGCGCGCTGCGGCAGCGGGTAGGTGATCGCGTGCCCGCAGTTCTCGACGGTCACCGGCGCCGGGCCGGTGTCACCGCCGGGCCGCACCTCGGCGCCGCACGCGGTGAGACCCAGCGCGACTGTCACGAGCACGGCTGTCCAACGCCCTCTCACGGGCTTCCTCCTCGATCGGTGAACGTCCAGAGCAGTTGCGGGGCCCCGGTGACCGGGTGGGTCACCACGACCGGGGCCACGCCGAAGACCCGGCGCACGACGTCCGGGGTGAGCACCTCGCCGGGCGGGCCCGCGGCCGCGAGCCGCCCGTCGTGCAGCACCGCCACGCGATCGCAGGTGGCCGCGGCGAGGTTGAGGTCGTGCAGGGCGACCAGCACGGTCAGCCCGCAGGAACGCAGGAACGACAGCAGTTCGACCTGGTGCCGCACGTCGAGGTGGTTGGTCGGCTCGTCGAGGACCAGGATCCGCGGCTCCTGCGCGAGCGCGCGGGCGATGAGCACGCGCTGCCGTTCGCCGCCGGACAGCGACAGGATGCCGCGCCCGGCCAGGTGCGCGACGCCGGTCCGCTCAAGGCAGCGATGGACGAGGTCGCGTTCGCGCTCGCTCAGCGCCCGGTTGCCGGGGTGGTGCGGGAACCGGCCCATCGCGACCACGTCGGCGACGGTGAAGTCCAGATCGGCGCCCGCCTCCTGGGTGACCGCGGCGACCAGCCGGGCGCTGTCCCGGTTGGACAGTCCACTCAGGTCGGTCCCGCCGGCGAGGACGGCCCCGGCACTGGGGGTCAGCGCCCGGTAGACGCAGCGCAGCGCCGTGGACTTGCCGCTGCCGTTCGGGCCGACCAGCCCGACCACCTCGCCGTCGCCCGCCTTGAGGCTGAGCGCGTCGACCAGCTTGCGTCCGGCGGCCTCGACGGTGACCGCATCGAGGGCGAGGTCCATCAGCGGCCCCCGAACAGGTAGCCGCGGCCGCGCAGCAGGCCGACGAACACCGGCACCCCGATCAGCGCGGTGATCACCCCGAGCGGCAGCTCGCGCGGCGCGAACAGGGTGCGGGAGGCGAGGTCGACCCAGATCAGGAAGATCGCCCCGGCCGGCGGCGCGAGCACGAGCACCCGCCGGTGCCCCGGTCCGGCCACCATCCGCACCAGGTGCGGCAGGACCAGGCCGACGAAGCCGACCGCGCCGCTGACCGCGACGAGCGCGCCGGTCACGACGGCGGTGAGCAGGAACAGCTCCCGCCGCAGGGCGTCGGCGTCGAGCCCGAGGCTCGCGGCGGACTCGTCGCCCAGCGCCAGCACGTCGAGCGCCCGGCTGCGCCGCAGCAGCACCACCACGGCCACCGCGACCGCGGCCACCGCGACCGGCAACGCACCCCAGGTGGCGCCGCCCAGGCTGCCGAGCAGCCAGAACAGCACCGAGCGGGCGGCCTCGCCGAACGGCGCGAAGAACACGATCACGCTCATCACCGCCTGGAACCCGTAGGCGAGCGCGACACCGGTGAGCACGAGCCGCAGCGGGGTGAGCCCGGCGCGGCCGCGGGCGGCCACGTACACCAGGACCGACGCGGCTAGCGCGCCGAGGAACGCGGCCGCCGACAACGCGTACACGCCGAGCGCCCCGAACAACCCGAAGGACACCACCGCACTGGCGCCGACCGACGCGCCCGAGGAAACGCCCAGCACGAACGGATCGGCGAGCGCGTTGCGGACCATCGCCTGCACCGCCACCCCGATCACGGACAGCCCGGCCCCGACGACGGCGGCCAGCAGCACGCGCGGCGTGCGCACCTGCCACACGATCGAGTAGCCGGTGACCTCGTCCGCGCCGATCTCGCCCCCGGTCAGCGCCGCCGCGAGGTACCGCAGCGTGTCCGGCAGCGGCACCACGGTCGGTCCGAACGCGACTCCGGCCACGACGGACACCACCAGCACGGCGACGAGCACGGGCACCGCGAGCGCACCCGTCACGGCTCGGGCCGGTGGCGAACCGGTCACGGTCACCGTCACGAGTACCCCCTTGTCGTTACCACTGGCGAAGGACGGAGGCCCGGCCAGCTGACTCTCCGTGAACCGGACCCGATAGTACGAACGATAATCATTTTCGTCTAGAGTCCGATGCCGGACATCCACCGCGACCGAGGAGGAACTCCCCCGCCGTGACCACTCCCGTCCTGCGTGACCCCGCGTTCCTGCGCCTGTGGTGCGGCACCACGGCCTCCGGGCTGGCGACCTGGGCGCTGCCGTTCGTCCTCGGCCTGGCCGTCCTGGACTCCTCGCTCACCCCGGCCGGACTGGGCGTGCTCCTCGCCGCACGCACGATCGGGTTCCTCGCGGCCGTGCCGGTCGGCGGTGTGCTGGCGGACCGGTTCCCGCGACGCCGGGTGGTCGCCGTCGCCGGAGCGGCGGCGGCCGTGGCGAGCCCGGTCATCGGGGCCGGGTTGCACGGTTCCCTCGCCGTGGCCGTCGTGGCGGCCGCCGTCGCGGGAGCCGGGCAGGGCGCGTGCCGCCCGGCCTTCCAGGCGCTCACCGCCGAAGTGGTCGACGAGGCGGGGCGGCAGCGCGCCAACGCCGCGATCACGCTGTCGGTGCGCGTGACCACCCTGGTCGCGCCGAGCCTGACCGCGCTGCTGGCGACGGTGCTGCCCGTTCCGGCCCTGCTGTGGGGCACCGGGCTGCTGTGGCTGGCCGCCGCGCTCGTCCCGCCCGCCGGGCGCCCGCTCACGGCCCTGCCCGCGGCCCGTGCGTCGTTCGCCGCCGAGTTCGCCGGCGGGCTCCGCGAAGCCCGCCGCCACCCCTGGTTCGTCGCCGGGCTGTTCGCGCTCACCGCGGTGATCGCGACCGGCTACTCGGCCACCGGGGTCGCGCTGCCGTTGGTCAGCCGTGACCGGTACGGCTCGGAAGCCGTGCTCGCCGCCGCCACGACCGCCTACACGGTCGGCGCGCTGGCCGGCGCGCTGCTGCTCGCGCGGTGGACGCCCCGGGCGGCGGGCCGGACGGCGCTCGCGGGACTGGCCGCCTACGCCGTCGCCCCGCTGAGCCTGCTGCTGCCGGTGCACCCGGCGGTGGTCGTCGCCGCGTACGCGGTCGCCGGCGTGGGCATCGAACTGTTCAACGTCCCGTGGTTCACCGCGATCCAGCGCGAGGTCGAGCCCGGCAAGCTCGCCCGGGTGTCCGCTTTGGACTTCCTGCTGTCCTACGGACTGGCGCCGGCCGGGCTCGCGCTCATCGCGCCCGCGATGGCGGAATTCGGCGCCGGACCGGTGCTCGGCGCGTGCGCGCTGGTGTGCCTGCTCGCGCCCGCGGCGGCCGCGCTGGCGCCCGGGACGCGACATTTCGCCCAGCCGCGTGACCGTCTCTGAACTGGTGCTCGTCGTGCGGGCGTGATTACCCTACGAGAAGAAGCCAGGCCAGACAGGGCTGACGGGGAGGAGAGTCATGAGCCACCCGGCGCGCAACTCCACCGGTGCCGTGAGCACGGCCGTTCGCAGCGGGGCCCGTGTCCCCGCGCAACGGGCCGCGCCCGGAGCCCTGCGGCTGCAGGTGTTCTGGCCCCTGCCGGGGATCGCCGTGCTGAAGGTCGCCGGCGACATCGACGTGGCCACCGCCGCCCCGCTCGACCGCGCGCTGGACGAACTGACCGCGCACCGGCCGCGCGTCGTGGTGGTCGACCTCGGCGGGGTGGACTTCCTCGGCTCCGCCGGCCTGGCCGCGCTCGCCCAGGCGAGTGAACACGCCGATATCCGCGTGGTGGCCCCGACGCGGCAGACCGCCCGGCCGCTGGCGATCACCGGTCTGGACCAGCGGCTGCCGGTCTACACCACTCGCGACGAGGCGCTCACCGGCTGCTGAACCGCGTGCGGGCGCGCAGTTCGCGCTCGGCCCACAGCACTCCGCGCGGCCCGGTGCCCCACCGGGTGCTGATCGCGTCGAGCACCCCGGTGCCGATGCCCGGCTCCGGCGCCCCGCCCACACCGTCGACCTCCACCCGCAGCACGTCCCCGGCGCGGCTCAGCCGGACCTCGAACGGCGGGAACCCGGTGGCGCACGCCGACGCGGCCAGCTCGTCGACGAGGAGCACCACGTCGATCACGACCTGCGACGGGCAGTCCGCGAGCATCGCGCGCACCCGCCTGCGCAGCGGCGCCAGCCCCTCCGGGCCGTCGAGGCGCACGGCCGTGACCGGCGCGCGCTCGTCCAGTGAGTCGGTCAAGGACCCGGACACCTCCGCTGTCTCGTCAACGGCCGCCGTCGCTACCCACGCGCGGATTCATCAAACCTTGGACGAATGAAATCACGCGGCAGGGCCGCGCGCACCACACGGACGGGCGCACTCGGCCACCCGGTCGGCGGATCGGGGCTCTACGAACGGTGGGTGTCAGGCCGGCGCGGGCGGCTCCGGGTCGGGCGGTCCGAGGGCGTCGTCGATGGCCTGTTCCACGATCGTGTCCATGGTGCCGAGGTAGGTCGCGCCGACATGGTTGTCGTCGAGGTAGACCAGCACGTTGCCGATCACCGGCGGGCAGACGGCCTCGTCGCAGTAGTAGTCGCTGAAGTCCAGGAACGACACGTTCGGGGGAACGTCGTCGAGGAACAGCCAGGGCGGCTCGTCGGCGTAGAAGTCGGCGCGCGGCGGGTTGCACTCGGGGGCGTCCGCGCCGCGCAGCTCCACGCACTCCGACGGCGCGTAGTCGTAGCGCGGGTTGTCCCGCACCGCGAGCACCGGGATCCCGGCGGCCTCGATCTTCCGCCACTGCGCGACGAACCCGGGCGGCGTCCGCTCGGTCAGGCCGGCCCGCACGTCCCGGGTGGCGGTGGTGAACACCGCGTCCGGCCGCAGGTCGAGGATCTCGTCGGCGGCCACGGCGTTCCACTCCCGGCAGGCCTGGTCGTCCGGGTCGATCTCGGACTCGGTGGAGAACGGGCACCCGCCCCGCGACATCACCACCAGCTGCCAGTTCCGCCGCTGCGCCACCGGCTCCAGCGCCGCGATGAACTGGGTGGGGTGCGAGTCACCGACGATGACCAGGGTCTTCTCCGGCGGGCCGTCCGGCGTCGTGGCGCACACCAGCAGTTCGCTGCCGCGCGGCGATTCGGTGCAGTCGTCGATCCAGGCCCAGTCGCCGGGCAGCTCGACCGGCGACGGCACCGGCGCGACGTCGGCGGCGCCGCGGTAGACGAACCCGGGCGTGCGGGCCAGCGCGCCGGGGTGGTCCAGGCCACCGGCGGCGGGCGTCCCGGACCGGGCGAGCCCGGCGATCTGCCAGGCGCCCGCGGCGGCCAGCACGGGGATCATCGCCAGCACGGCGAACCGGTAGGCGCCGCGGACGGCCAGCTGGGACCGGCGCACCGGCGTCTCGACCAGGTGGTGGGTCGCCACCGCGAGCGCGAGCGACAGAGCGATGACGAACGCGCCGCCGAGCAGGCCGACCTCGGTCCGCCCGCGGTACACCAGGTAGAGCACCAGCACCGGCCAGTGCCACAGGTAGAGCGGAAAGCTGAGCCTGCCGAGCCAGGCCAGCGGGCGGGCCGTCAGCAGCCGGTCCGCGCCGGCGGGGCTGCCGGTGGCGCCGGCGAGCAGCACGAACGCCGCCGAGGCGACCGGCCACAGCGCGGCGAAGCCCGGGAACACGGTGCCGACCTGCAGCACGAGCCCGCAGGCGACGAGCCCGGCGACACCGAGCCAGCCGAGCGCGATCCGCAGCGCGCGGGGCAGCGTGACCGCGTCGATGACCAGCGCGAGCAGCCCGCCGAGCGCGAACTCCCAGATCCTGGTGAGCGCGGAGAAGTAGGCCAGCGGCTGGTTCGCCGCGGTCAGCCACACCGAGTACGCCAGCGACGCGGCGGTCAGGACCAGCAGCGTGCCGGTCAGGGCGGTGCGCAGGTGTCCCCGCGCGGCGTAGGCGAGCGCGGCCACCAGCAGCGGCCACACGAGGTAGAACTGGCCCTGGATGGACAGCGACCAGAAGTGCTGCACCACGCTGGCGTCGCTGTGCCGGGCGAAGTAGTCGGCCGAGTTCGCGGCGAGCTGCCAGTTCTCCAGGTACAGCGTGGCGGCGACGACCTCGCGGACGGTGGCGAACCAGCGGGCCTGCGGCAGCACCAGCGCGGCGGCGGCGATCACCACGAGCAGCACGGTGAGCGCGGCCGGGAACAGCCGCGTGATCGTGCGGCCCCACAGCGCGCGGACGTCGATGCGGCCGCGCTGCCCGGCGCGGAACAGCTGGCCGGTGATCAGGAAGCCGGTCAGGAAGAAGAACACGTCGACGCCACCGGAGATCCGGCCCAGCCACACGTGGTAGACGACCACGAGGACGCAGGCGAGCGCGCGCAGGCCTTCGATCTCGGGGCGATACCGCTTCTCGGGGACGGACCGGGTGCGCGGGTGGGGCGGGGTCATCGGCACCTTTCCTCACTCGGCGTCCCGGGCGAGACCGAGGTTACCCATGGCCGTTCCCGGCTCCGGCTAGGGTCGGCAGGATGCGGACCGACGTGATCGAGACCTTCCCGCGGGTGGCCGTGCCGCTGGACGGGCGGCGCGCGGCGGCGGTCGCGATCGTCGTGTCGGGCGAGGAACCGGTGATCTGGCTGACGCGGCGCGCGACGGGGATGCGCGCCCACCCCGGCCAGTTCGCGCTGCCGGGCGGCCGGGTCGACCCGGGCGAGGACGCGATCGGCGCGGCGCTGCGGGAGCTGGAGGAGGAACTCGGCGTCACCGCGACCCGCGCGGCCTGCGTGGGCCTGCTCGACGACTACCCGACCCGCTCGGGTTACGTGATCACGCCGGTGGTCGTGCGGCTGTCCGGCGAGGTGCCGCTGCGGCCGAACCCGGACGAGGTGGCGCACGTGCACGTGATCCCCGTGCCGGACCTCGCGGTCGAGCCGCGGTTCCTGACGATCCCCGAGTCGGACCGGCCGGTGATCCAGCTGCCGCTGGCCGGGCACCTCGTGCACGCCCCGACGGCCGCGGTGCTCTACCAGTTCCGGGAGGCCGCACTGCACGGCCGCACCACGCGCGTCGCCCACTTCGAGCAACCCGTGTTCGCCTGGCGGTGACGTCCCGTTTCCGCGCGCCGCGGCCGGGTACGCCGCGGGGGACGGAGGGAGATCGACGTGCGGATCGGGTACAAGCTGGCCGCCGAGGCGTTCGGGCCCAAGGAGCTGGTCCGGCAGGCGGTGGCCGCGGAGCAGGCGGGCTTCGACTTCGTGGAGATCAGCGACCACTTCCACCCGTGGCTGGACAACCAGGGGCACTCGCCGTTCGCGTGGACGGTGCTGGGCACGATCGCGGCGAAGACCGAGCGGATCGGGCTGGCGACCGGGGTGACCTGCCCGACGGTGCGCTACCACCCGGCGATCATCGCGCAGGCCGCGGCGACGCTCGCGCTGGTGTCCGACGGCCGGTTCACGCTCGGCGTCGGCGCGGGCGAGCGGCTCAACGAGCACGTGGTGGGACCGGGTTTCCCGGAAACGGTGCCCGGGCGCCACGAGCGGCTGCGGGAGGCGCTGGAGATCATCCGGCTGCTGTGGCGCGGCGGCTACCAGTCCTACGAGGGCAAGCACCTCACGCTGGCCGACGCGCGGGTGTTCGACCTGCCGGACGAGCTGCCGCCGATCGCGGTCGCCGCGAGCGGCAAGGCGTCGGCCGAGCTGGCGGGCGAGCTGGGTGACGGGCTGTTCGCGACCGAGCCGAAGGCGCACGTCGTCTCGCACTACACCGCGGCGGGCGGCGACGGCCCGCGGTACGCGGAGGTGCCGATGGCGTGGGCGGAGGACCCGCACACGGCCGCGCAGGCGGCGCTGGAGACGTCGCGGTGGGCGCTGACCGGGTGGAAGGTGATGAGCGAGCTGCCGAACCCGGTGAACTTCGCGGCCGCCTCGGCGACCGTGCGCGAGGAGGACGTGCTGGGCAAGTTCGCGTGCGGTTCCGACGTGGACCGGTACGTGGAGGTGGCGCAGCCGTTCGCCGACGCCGGGTTCGACCACCTGGTGATGCAGAACGCGGGGCCCGATCCGGACGGGTTCCTGGAGTTCTTCCAGCGTGAGCTGGGCAAGCGGATCCGGTCGCTGGCGCCGAGCTGACCGGCGTCCGGTGGGGGCTGCTCGGCCCCCACCGGATGTGCCTCAGTTCCGGTGCGCGGGCTCCGCGACGCTCACCGGACCCGGCGCCTCGGCGCCTGCCTCGCGGACCTGCCACTTGTCCAGCCCGCCGCCGAGCCGGTCGGCGTAGTGCTCCGCCGCGGCCTGGGTCGGGAACCGGATCTCCTGTGCGCGTGACACGTGCGTGATCTTGTAGGCCATCACTACTCCCCTGCCCCTGTCGTCCTGGTGCGGCCCGTCACTCCCCGACCGGCCGCGTCGAACACTAGAACACCTGTTCGAGTGCGCGCAAGCCGACACGCCGGGGAGCGGGCCGGAAAATTCGATCGTCCATTGCGGACAGTGGCATCAGCGGAATAGTGGCTGGCCAACGGCATCGCGCCCGGCGAACTCCCGCAGAGACTCACCCGTGGGGGTCATCACCCTGGCGGTGAGGGCGTCGCGGTAGTGCCGCTCGAGGGCCAGCTCCTTGCGCGCCGCGGCGAAGCCGCACAGCCGGAGCAGCCGGTCGCCGACCTCGGTGGCGGTCTCCGCCCCGGCGAGCCTCGCCTGCGCCGCGCGCACCCGCGCGTCCGCCCGGCCCCCGGCGACCGCCGCGACGGTGTCGTCGCAGAACACGCGCAACAGGTCCGTCCGGGCCCGCAGCGCGGCGAACTCCCGGCGCTCCGCCACGCGCCCGGCGGTGTCGGCGAGCATCGCCTCGGTCAGGCCGAGCGAGAACACGGCGCCGAGCGCGAGGAAAACCGGGAGCGCGTGGTCCAGGCCCTCGGCTGCCACGGCGTCGGCGGGGACCTCGACACGGTCCGCGGTCACCGGCGTGGCCGCGCAGCCCCGCAGGCCGAGACCGTCGAACGGGGCGCCGGCCCGCAGGCCCGGCGCGTCGCCGTCGACCAGCGCGGCTGCCGAGCCGCAGCACCACACGTAGCTGTCCACCTCGCCCGCCGCCGTGACCCAGCTCCTGGCCCCGTCCAGCACGACGCCGCCGTCGGTGGCCGTCGGCGCGCACCGGTCGCCCGGCTCGCCGAGCGCGAGCGTCGCGAGGTGTTCGCCGCGGGCGATGGCGGCACGCACCGACGGCGGGCCGTGCGCCTCCACGACGGCCGTGGCCGCGTAGTGCGCCAGCAGGACCATCGCGGTCGAGCCGCATACGCCGGCCAGCCGCTCGACCACACGCGCGGTCTCCGCGAGACCCGCTCCCCCGCCGCCGACCGCGGTCGCGCTGGCCAGTCCCAGCAGCCCGATCTCGCCGAGCGCGGTCACCCCGGACCGCGGGAACCGCCCGGCGCGGTCCACCTGGTCGGCCTGCGGGGCGATCGTGGACTCGATGACCGAGCCGAGCAGGACGGTGTGGTCGAGCACCACCGGCCACCACCTAGCGTGCGGAATCGGGAACAGCGCGTTACTACCCGCTCGGCCGGGCCGGAAACGCCGCGCGTGGACCGTCAGCCGCCGTCGACGGTCACCGGCGTCAGGTGCCTCCGGAACCAGTCCGTGGCCAGGGTGGCGGCCTCCTCCAGGGCGCCGGGCTCCTCGAACAGGTGCGTGGCGCCGGGCACGACCGCGAGGTGCGCCTCGCCGCGGAGCTGGGCGCGCGCCTTCCGGTGCAGCTCCAGCACGCCGGTGTCGAAGGCGCCCGCGATGAGCATGGTCGGGGTCCGGACCCAGCCGAGCCGCTTCGCGGCGAGGTCGGGCCGCCCGCCACGCGCGACGACCGCCGCCACCTCGACCCGGTAGTCGGTGGCCGCCAGCAGCGCCGCCGCGGCGCCGGTGCCCGTGCCGAAGTAGCCGACCTGCAGCCCGGTCCGCGCACGCACCCATCGCGTCACCTCCACCAGCCTGCTGGCCAGCAGCTCGACGGCGAACACCCGCGCCCGGTCCGACTCCTCGCTCGGGGTCAGCAGGTCGACCAGCAGGGTCGCGATCCCCGCGCGGTGCAGGCGTTCCGCGGCCGTGCGCGCCCGCGGGCTGTACCGGCCGCTGCCGCTGCCGTGCGCGAACACGACGATCCCGGCCGCCCGCTCCGGCACCGTCAGCCGTCCGCCGAGCGGCACCGCCCCGACGAAGACCGTGACCTCCTCGTCGCCCGTCACCGGATCCTGGTCCCCGGTTTCGCCTGCAAGCAGCCGCGCGACCTCCTCGTCCGGGGTCTGCGTGAAGTCCTCGTACCACTGCCCCACCGCGGTGAACGCCGCCGGGCACTCCAGGCACACCACGTCGTCGGCGTCCTCGCGCAGGGCCTCCACCGCCTGCCGGGCGCCGACCGGCACCGCGACCACGACCCACGCCGCGCCCGCCGCCCGCGCGGCCGACACCGCGACCCGCGCGGTCGAGCCGGTGGCCACCCCGTCGTCGACGACGATCGCGGTGCGGCCCGCCAACGGTGTCCGCGTCCGCCCGGAGCGGAAGCGGGCGGCGCGGCGGTCCAGTTCGGACCGTTCCGCGGCCTCGACCGCGGCCAGTTCCGCCTCGCTGATCCCGAACCGCCCCAGCAGCACGGGATTCACCAGGCGCAGCCCGCCCTCGCCGATCGCGCCCAGCGCCAGCTCCGGCTGGAACGGCAGGCCGAGCTTGCGGACCAGGAGCACGTCGAGCGGCGCGCCGAGCGCCCGCGCCACCTCCGCCGCGACCGGCACACCCCCGCGCGGGAGCCCGAGCACCACCACGTCACTGCCTCGCCACCGGACCAGCCGCGCCCCGAGGCGACGACCGGCGTCCCTCCGGTCGGTGAACGGCATCGGAGCACCTCCTCCGCGAAGTTCTCCGGCGACCGTAGCGGCGGCACCGCCCCACGGCGAGAGTCCTAGGGCCTCACTGAGCCGAACGGCGGTGCACGCAGCGGCCGGGCACGTTCCGTGGTGAACCGGTGGGCTCCCGCCGGGCCCTGTGCAGCGGACTAGGCTCCGGGCGCTCCGACGGAGAAAGGGTCGCGGTGAGGACGACGAGCGAGAAAGCAGCCGGGTACACGGAGGTGCTCCACGACGTCGTCCGAGCGCTCGTCCGGCACGACCGCGCCACGGCGGACGCCCGGATGGGTGCCATCTCCGAACGGCTGCGGCCCCCCGTCCCCAGGCGAACGCCCCCGGTCCGCGTGCTGGCGGAGATCTTCGAGCGCGATCGCTACCAGTGCCGCTACTGCGGCGTCCCTACCGTCCTCACCCCGGTCATGCGCCTCCTGTCCACCGCTTACCCGGAGGACTTCCCCTACCACCGGAACTGGAAGGCCGGCGAGGTCCACCCGGCCGTGGCCACGATCTCGGCCACCCACGACCACATCGAACCGGTGACGCGGGGCGGCGATCCGCTCGACCGGGACAACATCGTCACCGCCTGCTGGGTGTGCAACAGCGCGAAGGGGAACCTGACGCTGGACGTGCTGGGGTGGACGCTGCGTGCCCCGGCGGACGACGGCTGGCACGGTCTGGCCGACCACTACGCCGACCTGTGGGAGGCCCTCGGCCGCCCGGCGCTGAGACCGGGCGAGCGGGCCTGGCTGGCGGCGGCAGAGCGGCTCTACCCGCAGCCGTCCTGAGGCGCTCGCGGTGAAATCCGCTCCACGATCATCCACGGGGAGCCGCGGTTACAGTTGTGGTGTGGACACGGTGGTGGCCGCCGGTGGCGGCAAGCTTCGCGGGTTCGTCACGGCCGACGGCCTCGCCGAGTTCCGCGGCATCCCGTTCGCACGCGCGGCCCGGTTCGCCCCGCCGGAGCCCGTCGAGCCGTGGACCGGCATCCGCGACGCAACCCGCCACGGCCCGGTCAGCCCGCAGCCGCCGGTGCGGCCGGACGGCGTCATGGGCGTCCCGGCGGACGTGCCTGCTCAGGACGAGGACTGCCTCAACCTGACGGTCCTCACCCCCGCCGCCGACGACCGGAAGCGGCCGGTCATGGTGTGGCTGCACGGCGGCGCCTACGTGACCGGGGCGAACTCGTTCGGGTTCTACGGTGGACACCGGCTCGTCACCGAGGGCGACGTCGTGTTCGTGGCGCCCAACTACCGGCTCGGCGCGCTCGGCTACCTGCGCCTGCCCGGGGTCTCGCCGGGCAACCTCGGCCTGCTGGACCAGCTCGCCGCGCTGCGGTGGGTGCGGGAGAACGCGGCGGCGTTCGGCGGGGACCCGGACGACGTCACCGTCTTCGGGCAGTCCGCGGGCGCGCACTCGATCGCGTGCCTGATGGCGCTGCCGGAGTCCCGCGGCCTGTTCCGGCGGGCGATCCTGCAGAGCGCGCCGCTGGGCCTGCGGCTGGCCGGCGCCCGGACCGCCGCGCGCACCGCGCGGTTGTTCACCGCCGCGCTGGGCGCCGATCCGCGGACGGCCCCGGTGACGGAGGTCCTGCGCGCGCAGAACGAGACGATCGTGAAGGCCGCCGGCCCCGGCGGGCTGTACTCGGTGCCGCCGTTCTGCCCGGTCGCCGACGCGCCGCCGCTGCCGAGCGTCGCCCACTGGATGTCGCAACGGGCGCGGTTCGCCCCGGACGTCGACGTGCTGATCGGCACCACGGCGGCGGAGATGAACTCGTTCCTCACCGGCAAGCCGGGAATCGCGCAGCTGGAACGGTTCCCGGTCACCGCGCGCGGGGTGGCCGCGCTGAAGGCCGGTGTGACGCGGTGGATGTTCGCGGCGCCGTCGCGGGCGTTCGCCGACCAGCTCGCCGCGCGCGGCGGCCGCGTGTACAGCTACGTGTTCGACTGGGGCGCGCCGTCCTCGCCGTACGGCGCCGGGCACTGCGTGGACCTGCCGTTCCTGCTGGGCGACGAGCCGGCGTGGCGGAACGCGCCCATGCTGGCCGGCGCCGAGTGGAGCGCGCTGACCGAGCTGGGCCGCGACCTGAGGGCGGTGTGGCTGTCGTTCGCCAAGACCGGCACGCCGTCCCCGGGATGGGCGCGGCACACGCCGAAGCAGGCGCCGCACCGCCTCCCCTGAGGACCAGGCACGAGCTCCCCTGAGGCCCCGGCACGAGCGGCCGGACGCGGAACTCGCCCCGCCGAACGTGGGACTCGCCAGAGCCGAGGGGCGGGGGCGGGCGGGTTCCGGCCCGGGAAGGCGGAGCTGGATTTCCGAGCCGGGTCAGTCCCGGCGGTCCTGTTCGGCCAGGAAGCGTTCGAACTCCGCGCCCAGCTCCTCCGCGGTCGGCATCGCGGTCTCGTCGGCCAGCAGCGTCTTCTTCTCGTCCATCGCCTCGACGAACAGGTCGTACTGCCGCTCCAGCGCGTGCACCACGTCGGCGACCTCGTCGGATTCGGCCACCTGCCGGGCGATCTCCGCGTCGGTGCGGCGGGAGGCCGCGCGCAACGCCTCGTCCGGCAGGGACAGTCCCGCGAGCCGCGTGATCGAGCCGAGCACGGTCAGCGCCGCCGCCGGGTAGCGGGACTGGGCGAGGTAGTGCGGCACGTGCGCGGCGAACCCGACGGCGTCGTGCCCGGCCTCGCCGAGCCGGAACTCGGTCAGGTTGAGGGCACTGCCCGGCACCTCCAGCCGGTTGAGCACCGGGTCGTAGTCGCCGATCAGCTCGCGCCGGGTCGCGTGCGCGGTCACCCCGAGCGGGCGCGTGTGCGGCGCGCCCATCGGGATCCCGTGGAACGACACGGTCATCCGCACGTCCCACCGCTCCACGAGGGTCCGCACCGCGGCCGCGTAGCGCTCCCACAGCCCGTCCGGCTCGGGCCCGCTGAGCAACAGGAACGGCGTGCCGACCTCGTCGTGGAACAGCCGCACCGCCAGCTCAGGTGTGTCGTAGCTCTCCCAGTGGTCGGTGTCGAACGTCATCACCGGCCGCCGCGCGCGGTAGTCGATCAGCCGGTCCACATCGAATCGGGCCACCACCCGGTTGTCCCAGTTCGCCTTGAGGTGCTCGCTCACCAGCGCGCCGGCCTGGCCGGCGTCCATGAAGCCGTCGAGCTGGTGCAACAGCACCGCCCCGCTCAACTCCGGGAGCTCCGAGTCCACCTCGTAGAGATCCGTCGGATCGAACACCACAGCCTCCAGCCTGTTCCGGGCACCTCTCTCCTCGACACTCAACGTAGCGAGGGCCGCGATCCATCCCGTCGAAGGGCTTACTTCCACCGGGTTACTGCGCCACTCGGGCGAAACCGGTTAAGAACAATGTTCAGGAGTGCTAGGTTGGATCTCTCCGTCACGGCCGGTACACCGAGCGTGATCAACGTCGCCGCTGGACCACGAGGACCGCCCCATGACCACCGACCTGGCCGAGCACGCGCACCACCTGCTGCGCGCCATGGTCACCGACCCCTACGGGGACTTCTCCCCGTCGGTTTACGAAACCGCCCGCGTCGTCGCGCTCCTGCCCGATCTGGCCGGGCACGCCAACCGGATCGCGTACCTGCTGGACCAGCAGGCGCCCGACGGCGGCTGGGGCGGGCCGGACGGCTACGGCCTGCTCCCGACGCTCAGCGCCACGGAGGCGCTGCTGACGGAGTTCCGCCGCACCGGCGCGCCGTCCATCGCGGCCGCCGCGGAGCACGGGCTGCAGGCGCTGACCACGCGGTGGGGCCGGGATCTGCGGGTCGGGCTGCCGGACACGGTCGCGGTCGAGATCCTGGTGCCGTCGCTGGTGTCGGCGCTCAACGCGCACCTGGACGCGCTCGAGGCCGAGGACATCGTGCCGGCCCGCGGCCGCCTGCCGCACCCCGAGGGCACCCAACCGGCGCTGCTGCACGGGATGCGCCGCCTGGTCGAAGACGGCCAGGCGCTGCCGGACAAGATCCTGCACTCGCTGGAGGCGCTGGGCCCGGCCGCGCGCGGGGTGGGCTTCGCCCGTCCCGGGGAAAACGGGCTCGGCTGCTCCCCCGCCGCCACCGCCGCCTGGTTCGGCGCGGACGGCGCCCGCGGCCACCCCGGCGTGCGGTACCTGGAGAACATCCAGGCACGCCACGGCGGAGCGGTGCCGGTGGCCGCGCCGCTCACGGTGTTCGAACGGTCCTGGGTGGTGTCCACGTTCGCCGACGCCGGCCTGGCCGTCGACGTCCCGGGCGAGGTGCTGGACGGGCTGGCCGCGGAGATCGGCCCGCACGGCGCGTCCGGCGGCGCCGGGCTGCCGCCGGACGCCGACGACACCTCCACCGCGCTCTACGCGCTGGCCGCGCAGGGCCGCCCGCACCCGCTGGACTGCCTGCGGGAGTACCACGTGGACGGTCACTTCTGCACGTACCCGGACGAGCGCACCCCGTCGGTCACCACCAACGCCCACGTACTGCAGGCGCTGTGCGCGCACGGACAGTCCGAAGTGGCCGGACGGGTGGCCGCGTGGATCGCGGCCCAGCAGCACCCGGACGGCAGCTGGACCGACAAGTGGCACGCCTCCCCGTACTACGCGACGGCGCGGTGCTTCCTGGCGCTGGCAGGCAGCGGGCACGGCGCCGCCGCTCGCGCGCGGGCGCTGCGGTGGATCGCGCGGACGCAGAACCCGGACGGTTCGTGGGGCCGGTGGCAGGGCACGTTCGAGGAAACCGCCTACGCCGTGCAGGTCCTGGCGCGCGCCGGGGAACCGTGGGCGGACGAGGCCGCCGCTCGCGGCTGTGCGTTCCTGCTGTCCTGGGCGGACGCCGGGCACCCCCCGCTGTGGCACGACAAGGACCTCTACACACCGGGCCGGATCGTGCGCGCGGAGGGGATCGCCGCGTTGCACCTGGCCGGCGCCCGGCCTCGGGTCGCGGCACTGCTGACGCGGCTGGAGCCGGCGCCCGCCGAGCGGACGGGCTGAATGAACCGGGTCGAACTGGCGCTCGCCGTCGCCCCGCTGCCCTTCCTCGACGCGCACGCGGACGACCCCGGCGCGATGCTCGACGTGCGCGGCGGGCCGGCGCCGAAGATCCTGGTGTGGCACCACGAGACGCTCGCTTCGCTGTTCCGGCAGGATTCGCGCCTGCGGCACCCGGGCAGCCGCTCGCTCGGCCCGCTGCTCGGGCCGAAGTCGATGCTGTGGGCCGACGGGGCGCGCCACGCGGCGTACCGGAAGCTGCTCGGCCAACCGCTGCGCGGGCGGCGGCTTGCGGCCTACCACAGTCTCATCGCGCAGGCGGCCGCGTCGGCGATCGACGAGCTGGGCCCGGGCGCGGTGTTCGGGCTGGCGGCGTGGACGCGGCGGCTGGCACTGGACATCGTCGCGCGGATCGTCCTCGGCGACGCGGATCCGGTGCTGCTGCGGGACGTCACGGTGTGGCTGGACCGCGCGCTGGGGTCGCGCCACCGCACGCTCGCCTACCGGCTCCTGCGCGGCGGGCTGCCCTCCTCGGGCGCGGATCTGGACGCGCGGCTGGTCGCCGCCGCGAAGTCGGGCCGGGAGCCGCGGAGCCTGGTTTCGCCTCTGCTGACCGGGAACGGCCCGCTCGGCCCGGTGCCGGACGACGAGCTGCGCGACCAGGTGGTGTCGCTGCTGTTCGCCGGCCACGAGACCACCGCGTCGGCCACCGCGTGGACCCTGTACTGGCTGACCACGCGCGCCGATCTGCGGGACGCCGTGCTGTCCGAACTGGACGCCACCACCGACGACGGCTCCGATCCGGCGGAGGTCCCCGTGCTGCAGGCGGTGATCGCCGAGGCGCTGCGGCTGCACCCGCCGGTCGAGGTCGCGGGCAACCGGGCCCTGCCGGAAGCGGTGGACCTGCACGGCCGCACGCTGCCCGCCGGGACGGTGCTCACCCCCGCGATCTACCTGGCACACCACCGGTCCGAGTACTTCCCGTCCCCGCACGCCTTCGACCCCGGCCGGTTCCTGGGCCGCCGCGGCGTGCCCGAGGGGTACCTGCCCTTCGGGGGTGGCTCCCGGTTCTGCCTCGGCAGCCAGCTGGGGCAGCTGGAGATCCGCATGATCACCGCGGCCGTGCTGCGCCGCCGGGTCCTGCGGTGCGTCAACCCGCGGGCCGGGGTGGCGAAGCTGCGCGGGCACGCGATGGCGCCGTCGGCCCGGCTGCGCCTGGAAGTGGTGGCGTGCCGGGACTGACCGGGTGGCGCGACGTGGTCGTCGTGCACCGCCTGCGCTTCCCGCTGCCGTTGAGCTACCTGGCCTACGCGTGGTGGGGCGCGGCGTTCGCGGATCCGCGGCACCTGCTCAGCGGCCCGGTGCTGGTGACCGTGGCGGCCACGCTGCTGGCGCTGCTGGCCGCGCTGGCGCTGAACACCGCGGCCGATCTGCGCACCGACGAGCAGGACCGGGACAAGGTGGACCTGGCGGGCGCGGCGCGGCGCCTGGGCAGCAGGCGGATCTTCGGCTGGGCGGTGGCCGAGGCCGCCGGGGCGCTCGCGCTGGCCGCGGTCGTGGCGGTGTGGCTGGGCCGCTGGGCGGCGCTGCTGGTGATCGCCTCGGCGTTGTGCGCGCACCTGCTGTACAACCTGGAGCCGGTGCGGCTGAAGCGGCGCGGGTTCGCCGGCCCGGCCGTGTTCGGGGCCGGCTTCCTCGCGGTGCCGGGGCTGGCGTCGTACTTCGCGGTGCGTCCGGCGCTGGAGCGGTCGATGGTGCCGGTGCTGGCGGGGCTGTGCGTGCTCGCGTTCGGCCGCACGGCCTGGTTCTCCGCGCCGGACCACGCCGCGGACGCCCGGTCGGGTGTCCGCACCCCGGGCGCGCGGTACGGTCCACGACGGACGCTGGCCGTCTCGTGCGGCGTCGTCGCGGCCGGGCTCACGCTGCTGGGCGCCGGGTTGTGGTGGCGGTACGGACCGGGCTGGGCCGTCGCCGGGGTGCTCGCGGAAGGCGCTTTCCTCACCGGGATGATCGCCCTGATCGGCCCTGGCGGATCGTTGTCGCGCATGCGGAAGCTCGCCACCCCGGTCGTGCTGGCGGGCGACCTCACCCTCGTGGCGATCCCGCTCCTGGCCTGACCGCCGCGGCGAGCGCGGCGATGTCGTCCGGGCTCACCCGGCAGCACCCGCCCACGTACGCGACACCGGCGGCGAGCCAGTCCCGGACCAGGTCCGGCGAGAACCGCGGCTCGCCGGTCCAGCCACGTGCCCGCGCGTCCCAGGTCTCACCGCTGTTGGGGTAGGCGATCACCGGCTTCCCGCTCGCCTCGCGGGCGATCTCCGCGGCGGCCGCGACGTCGCGGGGGTCGCAGCAGTTCACGCCCACCGCCACGATCTGGTCGTTGCCCCGCGCCACGGCGAAGGCTTCGGTCAGGGGCTGCCCGGCGCGCGTGCTCTCGCCGTCCACCGTGTAGGACAGCCACGCCGGGACGTCCAGTCCTTCGATGGCGAGCAGCATCGCCTCGGCTTCGTCCACATCGGGCACCGTCTCGCAGGCGAGCAGGTCCGGCCCGGCCGCGGCGAGGATCTCCGCGCGGGGCCGGTGGAACGCGGCCAGTTCCGCGACGGTGAGCCCGTAGTGGCCGCGGTACTCCGACCCGTCGGCGAGAGTGGCGCCGTACGGCCCGATCGAGGCGGCGACCAGTTCGTCGCCGGTCACGCGCGCCTCACGGGCGAGCGCGACGCTCAGCTCCAGCAACCGCACGGCCTCGTCCCGGTCCAGGCCCAGTTCGGCGAACCCGGCCAGGCTCGCCTGGTAGCTCGCGGTGGTGGCGACCGTCGCCCCGGCGCGGAAGAACGCCCGGTGCGCGGCGACGATCGCGGCCGGGTCGTCGGCGAGCAGCCGCGCCGACCACAGCTCGCCGGACAGGTCGTGCCCGCGCGCCTCCAGTTCGGTGGCCAGGCCACCGTCCAGCACGACGGTCACGGGCCGGCGCGCAGGAAGGTCAGCTCGCGCCACCACACGTCGGCGAGCACGTCCAGCGCCAGCTCGCGGTCGTGCCCGACGCCGCGGATCAGCCAGTGGTAGCAGGCCTGTTCCAGTTGCAGCACCAGCAACAGCGCGCGGGTCAGCCCGGCCTGCTCGTGCTCGCCGGTCCACTGTGCCAGGTACGGCGACAACTCGCGGGCGGCGTCCACACCCCACTGGTAGTGCCGCGCCGCGACGCGCGGGTCGTCGGCGACCGCCTGCGTCAGGACGTCGATCTCCACCGCGTAGCGCGCCCAGAACGCCAGCACGTGCTCGTCCAGCCAGGCGCGCACGCGGTCACGCGTCAGCTCCGGGAACCGGGCGAGCATGCGGTAGAGCGCGGCGGTGTCCGGCAGGATCCGCTCGAACAACGCCGCCGCGATGTCGGCCTTGTCGCGGAAGTGCGCGTAGAAGGTGGCCCGGCTGCCGTTGGCGGCCGCCACGATGTCGGCGACCGTGGCGGCGTGGTAGCCGAGACGGGCGAAGACCTCGCGGGCGCACTCGAGGTAACGGTCGTGCGCTTCCCGCCACTGCTGCTCGCGGAACGTGTTCCGGGCAGGCGTGGAGATGCCGGTCATCACCCCATCGTAGTGCGCCCGCCGGGGGAGGACACCTCCGCGCGTGCGGTTTCCCCTGCGGCTGCGCGGGATCCGCCTCGGGAGGCCGGGGCGGGCGCGCGTCCCGCGGGCACGTGGAGCGCGCCTGCCCCGGCGGGCGGGGCGGGTTGGAGCGGCACCCGGCGCCGGGGATCGGCCCGGGACAAAGGAGTCATCCCGGCGACGAGTGCCTCGCTCTAGACTGAACGAGCGAACTCGTGACGGAAACGAACCACCGTTGCACTTTCGGTGTACTTGCCGGGCCACGATGTGGTTACCCTGATCGTGTGGCCGCCGGGACGAACTCTCCGGGAGCCGCGACCGCCCACCAGTGGACGGGGCGGGAGGCGCGGCTGCTGCGGCACGCCCTCCGCCTGTCCGTGCGGGGGTTCGCGGCCTACCTCGGCGTCGCGGCGCGCACCGTCGCCAAGTGGGAGAGCGGCGGGACCGCCACGGTGCCGCGGCCGGACACGCAGGCGATCCTCGACACCGCGCTGGCCAGGGCCGACGACGGCGCCCGCACCCGGTTCGAAGTGCTGGTGACCGAGGCGCGCGAATCGGACCGCAGGCCGGATCCGGCCCCCCGCTACGACTACGAGGCCTGGACCGACGACCTGGACCGCACGGTGGCGTGCCTGGGACGCCAGGAGTTCCGGCTCGCGCACACGCTACTGGACCGGTGGCTGGGCCGCTTCGAGCCGAACAGCTCGGACCGGCAGGGCATGTACCTCTACGGCCGGTCGCTGCGGCTACTCGGCGAGGTGCGGCAGGACCAGGGCGCACTGCGCGGGCCGCTGTCGGCCGAGCACGTCTACCGGCAGGCGCTGCGGGTGTTCACCGAGCTGGAGTCGCCGCGCCGGGTGGCCCAGCTGGAACTGCAGCTGGTCGTGATCGACGAGATGTCCGGCCGGCTGGAGTCGGCCGCGGCCCGCTACCAGAGCCTGACCGACGACGAGCGGCTCAGCCCGCACGACCGGACGCGCGCGCGGCTGTGGGTGGGCACGGCGCTGAGCAAGCGGGGTCTGCACGAGACGGCGACCGACCACATCGTGCCCGCGATCCGCGAGTTCGAAGCGCTGGAGGAGCCGGCGGACTGGTCGATCGCGCACCAGAAACTGGCGCTGGCCCACCGCGGCGCAGGCGATCTCACCGCCGCGGGCCGGGCCATCGACGTGGCACTGTCCAACCGCGTCGACGACACGCCGCTGCAGCAGGTTCGGCTGGACACCGCGCACGCGCACATCCTGCTCTCCGACACGGCCACCGCGGATTCCGGGCTCGCCATTCTGGAGCGAACCGCGCGCATTTCCACCCGCTACGGGCTCATGCACCAATTGCGCAGCATCGACGGCATTCGCCGCGGTTTCGAGTCCCGGTAAGAAGCCGATGCGGAAAGTGCTGCTCGACCGGGTGTGGGCCGACGCCGAACTGGTCTGGGAGTTCCACCGGCTGCGCCACCGCCCGAAGCCGTGCTCGGCCGCCGTCGCGCTGGGCTGCAACGACCTCGGCGTCGCCGCGCACGCGGCCGAACTGTACCACCGCGGCCTGTTCCCGGTCGTGGTGTTCACCGGTGGCAACAGCCGCGAGACCGCGCGCGCCTTCCCGCGCGGCGAAGGCGTGCACTACCGGGAGCGGGCGCTGGAACTCGGGGTGCCCGACGACGCGATCCTCGTGGAGCCGAACGCGACCAACACCGGCGAGAACATCGCGCTGTCGCGGGAGGTTCTCACCGCCGCGGGGGTCGAGGTGTCGTCGTTGATGCTGGTCTCGATGCCGTACATGGAGCGGCGGGCGTTCGCCACGACGCGGAAGGTGTGGCCGGAGGTGGAACCGGTGTGCGCGTCGGCCCCGGTGTCGCTCACCGAGTACGCGCTGCGGACCAAGCACGGCACGGAACTCATCGACATGATCGTCGGGGATTTCCAGCGCCTGATCGAGTATCCCCGAAAGGGTTTCGCGATTCCGCAGAAAATTCCTCCGATCGTGTATTCGGCGTATCGGCGACTGGTGGCCGCCGGATTCCGCAGCCGCATGCTGTGATTCCATACGGGCCGTGCCCGAGACGCTTTCCTGCGCCGTCCATCAACCGAATCTCTTCCCCCGACTGTCCACACTGGCCAAACTGGCGCGCGCCGACGTGTGGGTCGTGCTCGACGACGTCCAGTTCAACGCCCGCGACTACCAGCACCGCGCCCGCCTCGCCGCGGCCGCCGACCCGGAGGCCCAGCGCTGGCTGACCGTGCCGGTGCACCGGCCGCGCGGCCGGGACAGCCGGATCGGCGAACTGCGCCTCGCCGACCCGTCCGCGACGCACCGCACGATGTCCCGTCTGGTGCGGCAGTACTACGGCCGCTGCGCGCACTGGGCGGAGACCGGCGAGATCGTCGAGGAGGTGCTCGCCGCGCTGGCGCTGAACGAGCACCTGGCGGTCGTGGCCGAGGTGTCGGTGCGCGCCATGCTGCACCGCCTCGGCTGGCGGGGCGACGTGCTGCGCAGCAGCGAGCTGCCCGCGCGCGACGGGCGGTCCGAACGGCTGGCCGACCTGACCGCCGCGGTCGGCGCGAGCACCTACCTGTGCGGGCCGGGCGGCGCGAAGTACCTGTCGGAACGCCCGTTCCTGGAACGGGGGCTCCAGGTGCGCTATCCGCCGCCGCCCCCGCTGAGCCGCGAACCCGGGATGCGCACCGCGAGCGCGCTGTGGGCGTTCGCCGCGCGCGGCACCGCCGGCGTCCGGGACGCGCTCGCGACCGACTGCGTGCCGGCGCGCTGACCCAAGAACCCTTCTACACGAGGTAAAGACCATTCCGGCAACCGGGCCTTCACGGCGGCCCGGTTACCCTCGCCTCCCGTGCGCCCGTCTCGTGCCCTCCCCCGGTTCCTCGCCTTCTGCGCCGTCGCGGGGGTTCTCGTCGCCGGGGTCGTCGCGCCCGTCGCCCTGGGCGCCGGTGTGCTGTCCAACCAGGTCGCCGACGCGGTGGACGGGATTTCCGCGACGCTGGCGAACAGCGAGCAGCCACTGGTGACCACGGTGACCGACCGCGACGGCACGCCGATCGCGACGTTGTTCGACCAGTACCGCCTCCCGGTCACCGCGGACGAGATCGCGCCCGCGATGAAGGCCGCGATCGTGTCGATCGAGGACCGCCGCTTCTACGACGAGGGCGGTGTCGACGTGAAGGGCATGGTGCGCGCGGCGCTGCACGACTCCTCCGGCGGCAGCACGCAGGGCGGGTCGACGATCACCCAGCAGTACGTCAAGAACTACCTCATCAACGTGGTCGACCGGAACGACAGGGCGGCGCAGCTGGCCGACCAGGCCGACACGATCGCCCGCAAGCTGCGCGAAGCCAAGATCGCCGTCCAGCTCGGACAGACGGTGTCCAAGGAGGACATCCTCACCGGCTACCTCGACGTCGTGGAGTTCACCGGCAACGTCTACGGGGTGGGGGCCGCCGCGCACGCCTACTTCGGCACCACGCCGGACAAGCTGACCGTGCCGCAGGCCGCGCTGCTCGCCGGGATGGTGAACAACCCCAACCTCTACAACCCCTACACCCACCCGGACCAGGCACGGCAGCGGCGCAACCTGGTGATCGACGCGATGGTCAGCACGAAGACCCTCACCCCGGCCGACGGCGCCGCGGCGAAGGCCGCGCCGCTCGGCGTGCTGCCGGACGGCCCGGACGTCCCGTCCAGCACCTGCTTCGGCGCGGCGCCGGACGCCGGGTTCTTCTGCCAGTACGCGGAGAGCTACCTCATCCAGGCCGGGTTCACCGCCGACCAGCTGGAGACCGGCGGGTACACGATCCGCACGACGCTGGACCCGGTGGTGAGCCGGATCGCGAAGAACGCCGTGGACGCCAACGTGCCGACCACGCAGGACGGCGTGGCGAACACGTTCGCGGTCGTCCGGCCGGGTCAGGCAGTCCACGAGGTGCTCGCGATGGTCGCCAACCGCGACTACGGCACCGACCCGGCGCGAGGCGAGACGTCGACCAACATCGTGGCGGGCGCGAGCAACGTGTTCGGCGCAGGCTCGTCGTTCAAGATCTTCACCTCGGCCGCGGCGCTGGAGAGCGGGAAGGCGGGCCTGGACACCCCGCTGCCCAACCAGGCCGGGCAGTGCTTCACCCAGCCCGGCGCGAACCGGTACACACAGCCGTACTGCGTGCAGAACGACGGGGTGGGCTACCCGGACCCGATCTCGCTGCGGGAC
Organism: Amycolatopsis sp. 3B14; assembly: GCF_050958625.1. NCBI lineage: Bacteria > Bacillati > Actinomycetota > Actinomycetes > Pseudonocardiales > Pseudonocardiaceae > Amycolatopsis > Amycolatopsis sp. 3B14. The sequence goes on along the minus strand of NZ_JBHZEN010000003.1, from coordinate 8,137 downwards.
GGACTGGCCACCTCGCCGAACGTCGCCTTCGTCAACCTGGAGCAGCAGGTGGGCATGCCTGCCGTGCTGGACATGGCGCGGCGGCTGGGCCTGCGCAACACGCTGGCGACGAACGACGCGGGCGCGAAGCCCGACCCGTCGTCGGCCAACCCGCAGTACAGCCTGCCGCAGTCGCAGTACTTCCAGGACAAGCTGTCGTTCACGCTCGGCAACAGCCCGGTGAGCCCGCTGGAGATGGCGAACGTGTCGGCGACGCTGATGAGCGGCGGCACGTGGTGCCCGCCGAACCCGGTCCTGTCGGTCACCGACCGGTACGGGCACGACGTGCCGGTGCGGCAGCAGGCGTGCGAGCAGGTGGTGCCGCCGGGGCTGGCGGACTCGCTGCTGAACGGGCTGAGCCAGGACACGGTGTCGGGCACCTCCGCGGCGGCGGCCGCCGCGGCCGGCTGGCACCACGCGGACTTCGGCAAGACCGGCACGACGCAGCAGAGCGAGTCGGTCGCGTTCGTCGGCGGGGTCGACGACTACGCCGTGTCGTCCATGGTCTTCGCCGACGGCCCGCACCCGGCCGAGATCTGCCCCGGCACGCCGGTGCACCTGGGCTCGTGCGGACACGGCGCGTTCGGCGGCACGGTGGCGGCGCCGCCGTACTTCCACGCGATGAGCCAGATCCTGGGCAACCGCCCGGACATCCCGATCCCGCCCGCCGATCCGGCCTACCTGCAGACCCGCTCGTAGCTGTAGTGCCCAGTGAGGTTGTCGACGCGGGTGATGGGTGGTTGGCCCCTGCGGGGGTGTGGGCGCGGTGGTGGTTGTCGATGGCTGGCCCCGATGTCGGCCGGCGCGGTGCGCGTGCGCCCACCCGCTGCCACTCACATCGACATGCACCAGCTCGCCCGGCCCGCCCATCATGGCGAATCGGCTCGCCGGTGGGGTGGTCCAGCCAGGCCGGCGTGGGCATGCCGTGCCGCACCAGGATGCGGTCCACCGGCAAGGCAACCATGCCGAGAACTCCCGCGATCCGCGTGGGACCGAGCCGGCGGTCTTGCCGCAGCCGCAGGACCTCCTGCTCCACCTCGGCAGAAACCCGAGTGGGCGAGGTGTGCGGCCGACTGGTCCGATCGGCCAGCCCGGCCTGGCCCTCTGCGCGGAAGCGGCGTCTTCGCCTTGATCAACCCGACGTGCCGACTCTGCGGAGCCTAGCCACGCACCGGGGCCGTGTCGTAACCTCGCGTGAGTGGGCTTCGCGGAGGAGGCGCCGTCCGGCGGCGGGCTCGAGCCGGGTGAGCTGGTCGCCGGGCAGTACGAGGTCGACAGGTGCTTCGCCCGCGGCGCGTTCGGCTTCGTCTACCTCGCCCGCGACCGCAACCTGCAGGGCAAGCAGGTGGTGCTCAAGGGCCTGACCCGGCCGCACGACACCGCCGCGATCAAGCTGGCCGCCCAGGAGAGCCGCGTGCTCACCGCGCTCGAACACCCCAACATCGTGCGGATCGTCAACGTCGTCACCCACCGCGGACTGCGGTACCTGGTGATGGACCACATCGACGGGCCGTCGCTGCGGAGTGTGCGCGACGCGGGCGGCATGAGGATCGCCGACGCGCTCGCGTGTGCGGTCGACGTGCTGGGCGCGCTGGCCTACCTGCACGGCAAGGGCCTGCTGTACTGCGACATGAAGCCGGACAACGTGATCCGCACGCGGCGGTCGGCGAAGCTGATCGACTTCGGCGCGATCCGCCGCACCGGCGACCGGGAGAGCCCGGTCCTGGGCACCCCGCCGTACCTGGTCGGCCACACCGAGATCCGCGAGCACGGGCTGACCGAGCGGGCCGACATTTACGCCGTCGGCGTCATGCTCGACGAGCTCGTCGAGCATGACGCCGGCGAACCGGGCGCGGAGTCCTTCCGCCGCCTGGTCGCGCGCGCGACCGCGGACTTCGACCGGCGGTTCGCCGACGTGCCGGAGATGCTGAACCAGGTGCGCGGCGTGCTGCGCGAGGTGCGCTGCCTCGCCGACGGCAAGCCGCGGCCCGCCCGCTCGGCGGTGTTCGCCGAATCCGCGGCGCTGCTGGACGACGGGCTCAGCCTGGCCCCGCCGCTGACCGCGTGGACCGGCGACGGCGGCGGCGCATTGGCCGACGGGCGGCCCTCCCCCGCGGACGTGGCGGCCGGCCTGCCCGTGCCGTTCCCCGACCCGGCCGATCCACGGACCCCGCTGCTGCACACAGTGCGGGCGCCGGACCCGCGGCGGCTGCTCACCAAACTCGCGAGCGTCCCGGCATCGGTCGAAGTGGACTTCCACCGGGCCCGCGCGAACCTGGAGGCGGGCGACCTGACCGCGGCCGGGCACTGCCTGCGGTCGGCGGAGCGGCAGCTGGGCTGGCGGGCACACCACGACTGGCGGGCGAGCTGGCACCGCGGGCTCCTCGCACTGGCCGAGGGCCGGGTGGGCGCGGCCGCCGAGCTGTTCGACGACGTCTACCGGTCCGTGCCCGGGGAGCCTGCGCCGAAGCTGGCGCTCGGGTTCTGCACCGAACACCGGTCGCGGCCGGACACCGCGGCCCGGTTCTACGAGGCGGTGTGGGCGTGCGACCGGTCCCACGCCGGCGCCGCGTTCGGGCTCGCGCGCATCCGGTTGCGGGCCGGGGAGCGCGGCGCCGCGGTCGCGATCCTCGACGAGGTGCCGGAGATCTCGCTGCACCGGCACGGCGCCGCCGTCGCCGCGGTGCGGATCCTCGCCGGTCACCTGCCCGGCGGCGGGCGCCCGGCCGCAGCCGACCTCGCCGCGGCCGCGGACCGGCTGCACACCCTCACGCTGGACAGCGAGGAGTCGTGGCTGCGGCTGGCCACCGCGGTGCTGGAGAGCGCTTTCTCGTTCGTGCTCGACCACGGCGACGGGTCGCTACCGCCGGGCCCGGTGCTCGGGGATCCGGTGTCGGAGAAGGGATTGCGGGACCGGCTCGAACGCTCCTACCGGGAGCTGTCCCGCCAGGCCCGCACCGCGGACGAGCACGGCGTGCTGATCGACCGGGCCAACGCCGTGCGGGCGAGGTCCCTGTGGTGAGCACGACCCGGCGCAGGCTGGTTCGGCTGCGGCTGGCGCTGCTGGTGACCACCGCGGCCGTGCTGGTCACCGGGTTCGCCACGGTGCGCGGCGTGCAGTCGGCGGCGGAGACCGTGCGGGACCGGACCGCGCAGGCGGTCGTCGAGGTCGCGGCGGCGAAGTCGGCGCTGATCCGCGCGGACCGGGCGGCGGTGCGCAGCTTCTCCTCCGGCGAGGTGCGCCTCGCCGGGGCGGGCACCGAGTACGCCACGCAGACCGCGCTGGCGAGCCAGAGCCTCGCCCGCGCCGCCGAGCTCAACGAGGCCGGGGACGCGGGCAGCCAGATCCTGCGGCTGGTCGAGGGGCTGCTCGCCGCCTACCGGGCGGCGGTCGCGCAGGCCGACGCGCACTACCGGCAGGGCGGCGGCGAAGTCGTCGGCACGGCCGACCTGTGGGACGCCTCGTCGCAGCTGCTGCGCTCCCCCGACGGCGTGCTGAATCAGCTCGACGACCTGCGGTCGGTGCAGGAGCAGGCCCTGGCGCGGCAGCTCACGACCGGCTGGCTGCACCCGGCCACGCCCGCGCTGTGGGCGGTGCCGGTCGCGTTGCTGCTCGCGCTGCTCTGCGTCACGCAGCTGTACCTGGGGAAGCGCTTCCAGCGGCTGCTGAACCCGCAGTTGCTGGCGGCGACGCTGCTGCTGCTCGGGTTGTGCGCCAGCATGATGTTCACCCTCGTCGCGGCGCACCGGCTGGCCACCGCGCAGGACCGGCTGACCGGCGTGCTGGCCGGGTGGGACCGGCGGATGGCGCTGACCGACGCCGACGGGCAGGACAAGCTGATCCGGCTGGTCACCGCGCACTGCCGGGCCGGGGACTGCGGCCTGACGGTGGCCGCCGCCGGCCCGGCGCCGACGAGCGTGGCGGGGGCCATCCCGGACGAGGCGACCACCGCGGCGGGCACCCGGGACGTCAACGACCGGCTGGACGCGGCCGCGGCGAGCAACCAGCTGCCGCTGGTGGTGCCCGCGGTGACGCTGGCGATCGCCGTGCTCGCCGGGTGGGGCCTGCACGCCCGGCTCGACGAATACCGGTTCCGCTCATGAGGGGCGTGGTGGGGGTGCTGCTCCTGGTCGCCGCGTGCCTGACCGGCTGCGGCGCCGGCGCGGGCACGCGCACGATCACCGTGCTCGCGTCGTGGACCGGCGCCGAGGGCGTGGCGTTCGAGCAGGTGCTGGCCGGGTTCACCGCGCAGACCGGGATCCGGGTGCGGTACCAGGGCACCCGCGCGGTGTCGCAGGTGCTCGCCTCGGACGTGCAGAACGGCAACCCGCCGGACGTCGCGGTCGTGCCGAACCCGGGCGAGCTGGTCACCTATGTGCGCTCGCACAACCTGTACCCGCTGGACGACGTGCTCGGCGCGCCGCCCGCGGAGATCTACGGTCCACAGTGGCTCCAGCTGCAGGTGGCCGGGCAGGCGCACCTGTACGGGATCGCGGTGAAAGTGGACCTGAAGAGCATCGTGTGGTTCAACCCGGCCCTGCACGGCCTGGCGCAGCCGTCCACTTGGGACGAGTTCACCGCGGCGACCGGCGCGGTCCCCTGGTGCCTCGGGCTGAGCGCGCCGCCGGTGTCCGGGTGGCCGGGCACGGACTGGGTCGAGGACGTGCTGCTGCACCAGGCGGGCCCGGACGTGTACCGGCAGTGGGCGGCCGGGCAGCTGGCGTGGACGGTGCCCGCGGTGCGGCGGGCGTGGCAGACGTGGGGCGCGATGATGGCGGGCACCGTCGGGGACAACCCGGGGCGGGTGCTGCTGACCGACTTCGCCGACGCCGGCAAGGGGATGCTGGCGTCGCCGCAGAGCTGCGCGTACGAGCACAACGGGTCGTTCATGCTCGCGCGGTACCCGGACGCCGGGCGCGGCCTGGACTTCGTGGCCGTCCCGCCTGCCGGCCCGGATGTGGCCCCGGGGACCTACGAAGTGTCGGCCGACCTGGCGGGCATGTTCACGGACACGCCGGCGTCGCGGGCGCTGATCCGGTACCTCGCCTCCCCGGCGGCGCAGGAGATCTGGCCGCGGGTCAGCGGCGGGAGCGCGTTCTCCGCCACGCGCTCGATGGACCTGCGGGCCTACGACGGCAACCCGGCGGCCCGCAAGGTCGCCGAGGCGCTCCGCTCGGGCGCCACGCTCTGCTTCGACGCGTCGGACCTGATGCCGGCGACCATGGCGAACGCCTTCTACCGGGCGGCGCTGGAGTACCTCGACGACCCCGGCCGCCTGGACACATTGCTGGAGCAGCTGGACCGCATCCGGCTGGGCGTGCCGCCGCAGGAGTGGCTGTCCGTCCCGTGTGGACGATGAGGGGAGACGTGGTGCGCCGACTGGCGAACCACGAACCGGTGCCGGTGGCGCTCGGGTCGCTGACCGTCCTCAGCGGCCTGATCGACGCGGTCAGCTTCCTGGCCCTGGGCCGGGTCTTCACCGCCAACATGACCGGCAACCTGGTGTTCCTCGGGTTCGCGGCGGCCGGGGAGCCCGGGTTCGACGTCGCGGCGGCGGGGACCGCGCTCGTCGCGTTCGTGGCCGGCGCCGCGGGCGCCGCGCGGCTGGCGTCCTCGATCGCCGCGCCGCACCGGCGTTCCTCGGCGCGCTCGCGGCGGAGGCCGCCCTGACCGCGGTCGCGGCGGCCGGGGCGTTCGCCGCTACCTCGCCGCCGCCGCGCTGGCCCTGGCGATGGGCGTCCGCGACGGCACGGTGAACCGGCTGGCCGTGCCGGACATGACGACGACCGTGCTCACCCGCACGCTGGCCGCCCTCGCCGGCTAGGGCAGCCGCGGCGCCGCCACCCGGCGCGTGGTGTCGGTGGGCGGCCTCGTGGCCGGGGCGTTCCTGGTCCGCCACCTCGGCGCCGGGTGGGTGCTCGTTGTCATCGGCGGGGCGCAGGTCCTCGTCGCCGCCGGGCACCACGCCCACGTGGTGCTGCGCCGGCTAACGCACGAACACGCCGATCCCGTTGGCGACCGCGCGTTCCGCGCCGTCCGACGGGGTGTTGCGCACCGTCGCGGGGGCGCCGCGGCCGGCCGTCACCAGGGTCGTCGACCCGCCACCGTCGAGGTTCACGGCCTCGCTCGCGCCCAGCGACGCCAGCAGCGCGGCGACCTCGCCGACCCCCATCCCGGTGCTGGCTGCGCTGCGGCCGTCGACCGCGAGCAGGTACAGCCTCCGCCCGTCCGCGCTCGCCCCGGCCGCCGTGCGCGGTGCGAGCGAGGCGTCCAGCCCGGGCAGCGCGGCCCCGTCGTCCAGGATGGGGAACCCGCCGACCGCGAACTCGAACGGCGGCACGCCGCGGGCGACGAGCCGGTCGGTCACCAGCACCCAGTCGCCCACCCCGAGCCCGGCCAGCTCGGCCGCGCCGCGCTCGCGGCCGAGCAGCACGACACTGCCGGGCTCGATCGGCCCCGCGCCCGCGCCCGCGGACTCGGCGACCACGACCCCGTGCCGCACCACGACCTCCTCGACCTGCGGGGTGCACGGCGCCGAGCGGCTGGTGTCCGTGCCGCAGGCCGCGCGGGCCCGGGACATCGAGCCCCACTCCGGGGTGTAGACGCCGATGCCGTCCACCGGCAGCGCGTACTGGTTGAGCCCTTCCAGGTCGAACTCGCCCGTCCGGGAGCGCAGCGTGCCCGCGAACTCCAGCCGCGCGGTGCGCAACCGGTGGTCGGCGCCGAAGCCGAACACGTCGCTGGTGGTGACGCCGGACGGCATCGCGGGCCCGAACCGCTGCCCGTCCGGCACGGCGTACTTGAGGTCGTCGCCGTCGGCGATCTCCGGCCCGACCGAGGACCCGGTGGGCGTGATCCCGGCGTGGGTCTCGCTGAGGTTGAAGAAGTCGCCGTTGATCCCCGCGACCGCGTGCTGCGTGGTGACCAGGGCGGAGACGGTGGCCCGCTCGGCCACCGACGCCGGGTGCAGCAGGTCGACGTCCACGCGCGGATCGGTCAGGTCGGCCGTGACGAGGTGCGCGACGACCGGTCCGTGCGCGGTGGACAAGGTCAGGGTCCGGTAGGTGACGCCGCGGGCGAGCGCGGTGTCGGCGGCCGCCGCGGGAGCGGTGACGAGGAGGAGCAGGAGGGCGGCCACCGCCGCCGTGGCGCGCGTGAGCAGGCTCATCCGCGGAGTCGATCACGGCGTGGTGAACGCCGTTCGCCGCCGCGGGGAACGGGGCTCAGACCTTGGTGATCTCCGCGATGAACCCGTCCACGTCGACCAGGGGGCCCTCCGCGCCGAGCGGCACGAGCGCGTGGGTGGAGGCGATGAAGCGGGCCGCGCCCTCGCGGCTGAACTCGACGATCGCGTACCCGTCCGGCGACTCCAGCTCCATCATCAGCTGGTCCGGGCCGGCCGTGACGTCGGGCCGGATCCGCACGTCGCCCTCGCCCGCCGGCCCGTTCAGACCCTCGACGAGCAGGTCGCGCGCGAAGCACCACTCGACCCACCGGCCGCGGTCGGCGCGGAAGGACAGCGTGACGGCGTAGGGGTCGGCGGTGGTGTAGCTCCACCGCGAAAAGACCGGGATGTCGTAGCCGTCCAGGCTGACGAACTGGTGTTCTTCGACCGTTTCGGCGTGCACGATGGGCCTCCTGTCCTCCCGCTGCTCTACGCCAGTAGGACGGAACTGCGCCGCCGTCGTTACGCCGTTTCGCGGAGGAATTTCACGACCCACCCGCTGGAGTGACACGGGCGGGCGGGACGATGGACCGGTGCAGCACGACGACGACCCCGCGGCGGAGACCGGTCCGATCCGCCGCGTCCCCGGGCCGCCCGCTGCCGACCCGGGGCAACGCCGCGCCCGGCGAGCCCGGGGCTACGCCGGCGACGACGCACCAGCCGCAGGCCCCCGCCCCGCCGACGCTCGCCGGGCCGGGCGCCTGGACCTCGGGACCGGGAACGCTGCTCGCCGAAGCCACCACGCCACCGGCCCCGCCGAGGAGAGCCACCCCCGCGGCCGCCACCACCCCGGCGCTTCCCGGCGCGGGCGCGCCGACGGCACCGGAACCCCCCGCACCAGCCCCGAGCCGGACCCCACCGACCTCCCCGCC